>CAVBGA010000222.1:0-13779 GCA_963594675.1 Lachnospiraceae bacterium | reverse complement strand
GGTAAAGGTATACTCTGTGGGGTAGCTAGAAAGAAGACTTTCATTGCTGGTAATTTCTGTAGTATAGCCTTTCAGACTCTTCTCTTCCACCTTATAAAGCAGAATATTGCCATCTTTGTCATACTTCGGAAGATTCGTCCAGCTAAAGCTGCTGCTTCCTGCATCTGTGGATGAAATCTTCTTTGAAAGTTTTCCTGTATAACTCTTCCAGCTGTCTGTGCCACTAGCTTTATATAGAAGCTCAAAATTCGCCTCAGCAGAAGCTCCCGCTTCTCGTCTCCAGGTCTTAGTTACCGTAATATCCTTGCTGGAATCATCGGTAATCAACTTATTGCTGATGGTACTTTCGTTTCGCATCAGTTTGGTATTGTAGGTATGATCCTCACTATCCAGAGAATAATCGGTGGTATCTATATAATTCTGTGCACCAGAAGCCTTGCTTCCACTGGCATATACGGTCTTTCCATAAGCATCCGTGCTGTCATCAGCATGAACTTCTACTGCTCTAAAATAGAGGGAATAGGAAAGGTAGGTTTTCCCGTCCTCTGTCTTTTGCATTTCTGCAGTAGGAAGATCCTCCAAAGTTTTCGTCCAGTTGTCTGCCTTAGAAATCGTAAATGTATAGGGATTTCCATCTTCATCCAATACATTTTCCCAGCCACCCAGACTATCTTCCGCACTGGAATCACTATCCTGATTGTTTGTCTTAATGCTTCTCTTTTGAAGAACAAATGTTAATTTATCCGGGCGAGATTCATAGAGATCATCCTGGTCTCCCTCCCATGTCTTTGTTACCACAAGAGAAGTATCATCCAGAGAGTTTTCTATTACTGTCTTGCTATCATTCTGAGTAATATATTCGCACTCGTATGCTCCGGAAGAATAGGTCACTGTGCCATCATCATTGCTGCTTTTTTCAATAGGCACTCCTGCGATAGCAGTCTCAACACAACGATAAGTATAGCTATTTCCCGTTTTATCCTCTGTAGGCAAATTGGTAAAGGTATAATCCCAGGAACTGTTCTTTGTATTTTTAATTACATTTTTCTTACTTAAGGTAATAGAAACAATGGGATTTCCGTCTTCATCCTCACTAACGCTGGGATATCCATCGGACCATTTACCTGTTGATTCGTCGTAGCTACCTATCTGTGATTCCTTAAGAATCATATCACTCCAAGTCTTTCCACCATCTGTGGAACGCTGAAGCTTCACTGTTACGTTTTCCGGACGGAGATTGTATTTATTATTTCCATCCATCCAGTTTTTGCGAACATAGTAAGAACCATCAAACTGATTGGTAAGATCCTTCATACTGATCTCATCATCATTTGCCGTAGCAGATACATCATCCGCCTTTTTATAGCCATTGACTTTTGCTTCCGACAAGGTATAAATGTAGGGCATTCCATTTGCCGCATAGCGTGGCAAATTATAAATGGTATAAGTCCACTCTTTGGAAGAACTTGCATCATCCCCGTAATTCCAAACAATATAGGGGGTGCTTAAGCTTTCATCCTCTGCCTGGCAAACCGTAAGATTCACCGTGGTTTTTTCTACTTTATTGCTCTGTCCACTTTCATTGTTGGTATGACGAGTCAAAGTAACGGAAATCGTACTGGGACGAATATTTTCAAAATTAAAATAATCATTCCATTCTTTTGCTCCAGAAATTTTCACCTTTCCTGGTTTGTCATAACTGTTCTTGGTTCCAACGGAGGTTACATTATCCGCTCCTTCTTCATTCCAAGAATCCGGCAGACTGATAATATCAATTCGATCATTGGACTGTAATTCTTCCAACATATCCTTAGTAACCGTCAAGGAACCAGAACTGCCATCAGACTGAATTCCCGTAGACAGCTTGCTTCCCTCCAAGGAACCGTCGCTAATTCCCGATTCGTCACTATAGGAAATGGAATATCCGTTGATACTATCTTCCTTGATGTAGTAACAGTATTGCACTCCGGTTGGTGAATAGATTAAAAGATCATCGAAAGTATAGCTGGCCTCTCCCTTAGATCCCGTAAATTCGTCCGAATTTATCGTATGAGAGACAATTTTCTTAAGGGTATTCTCTTCATTTCCTGCTTCATAGCGATAGAGGGTAAAGGTAACAGACGGATATTTATCCTCTTCGGATGATAAACTACCTCTGTCCCAGCTTTTATTAACAGTGATTTTCCTGCGGTTAATATCCGTTCGGAATTTATTGGAAAGTGTTCCGTTAGTATTCACCTCACTATAAAGCTGACTAGAAATAGGATCCTCTATGGTTTCTCGAACTAAATAAGTATAACGATTGCCATCCGCGTCAAACTTAGGCAGCATATAGCTGTTGCCTACCTTGCAAATAAGGCCATCATTTAGCTCTTCCTTGCTCACATTGTTACTATCTGGGAAACTATACTGAGTCTTACTGTCACGACCACTAGCACTATCTGCCAAACGAGTGGTATCTACCTTGGTCAGTCTGCCTTCCTTAATCAATTGCGCAATGTCTTCATCGGACAATTTCTGCACATTAGTCAAGCTAGGATCCACGGTACGATATAAAGTAATCAAAGGATCCGGAAGTTCATCTGTCTGATAACCAGCAAGTCCGGTCCAGGTTTTTTTGCCCTTTACTGTCATATAGCCGCTGATGGTATTGGTAAAGACTTCGTAGCTTTCACTTAGTCCGGCACTTTCATCTTCTACTTCCTTAGTTTCTGTAGAAGCCATATAGTTGCCCAACACCGTCTTACCATCATTATTCATAGCCTCGCTAAATACATAAACGTACTCTTCACCATTTTCATTAAAGAGTGGCAAATCTTCAATGGTAATCTTCCAGTTATAGCCTGTCTCATAATCTTCACCGCTAGAAGCATCTTCCCTAGTCCAGATTTGATCCTTATATCCCTTGTAGGACTCATAAGATTTCAACTTATCTACGGAAATATCTTTATTTTTTTGTGCGTCGCTTTTTAAATAGCGATAAAGACTCATATAAAGATCAGGCCGGTTTTCCGCACCAACGGAAGAATCCTTCCAATATTTATAAGCAATATGACTGCAGCTACCACTAATGGTATTTTCAAAATCAAAGGTATAGGTCTGAGTTTTATCACTTCCCTTTACTGTTGTTGACAGTTTCTTCTGCGTATAGTTATAGCTTCTGCTATCGGATACCGAAGAGGACTTGGTGCTGGCATCAGCCTCAGTATTGCTATTCGCAATTGCCTCATCCATGCTATAGCAATAGGGGATACCAGATTCAGAAAACATATCCAAACCGGTGACAGTAAAGGACCATTGTCCCATGGTATTCTCATCATCCAAAGCACTGACAGTAATCACACCGGTCTCATAATCCAGTGTAACCTTGCAGGAAGCATCCTGGGACGTACTTTCCTCTTCTCCATCTACAGTATTGGCAATAACAGCAACATCCTTAGAAATATTGGTATAATTTTCGCCATCTCGATAAAGCTGGAATTGAATGGAATTTTCACGAAGTTCCGCTGCATTATGATCATCCTTCCAAGCTTTATTTACATCAATGGTAGTTTTACCGCTTCTGGTATTTGTCAATAATACACTAGAATCACCAGAGTTCATTACTGCAAGAGCCTTGTATTGACGCTTACTATTAGATACCGTACCGGCCAAACTATAATTTCCCGTATTAGACGCCGCATTCAAGAGCTGACCATAGCTGTACTTGGCAGTTTTTGCTTCATCTGAAGAATCGCCTACCGCAGTTTCAAACACAACATAATCCTTAAGCGTTAATTTGGAATCTGTGGCATCTCCTAATATTGCCTTGTCTACATCATCATAATTAATATAAGCAGTAAACTGATCCTTTTCTTTCAAAAGGGTAGAATAATATTTTAAATCCGTGTCATCATCAATTTTCAAGGAATCGAGATTCACATAATCAGATTCATCACAATCCAGATTCTCCAATGCCTTTTTCAGGTCATCCTTCTTGTAGACGCGTATAGTAATATCCTTGCGCTGCTCTGTATCTCCATTGTCCTGCCAAAGCTTATTGATGGTAAAGAAGCCTCTTCCATCACTAGTTACCATATTGACAACTTTTGTTTGATCTGGGGTTCGATAATGAACAGCTGACCAATTTTTCTCCTGATGGGCTTGGGATGTAGTAATGGTATTTCCATCTGTATCGAGAAAACTAACTTCTGTTGCCCGATAAAAATACTCATAACCTTCATCATCATATTTGGGAAGATTGCTAAGCACCCGGCTCCAGCTTCTTTCCTCGCCAGCCTCAACTGTCCAGCTATTTTCCCCTGCATCATTCACTACCGCCTCGTAATCTGCCTGACTACCGTCCTCATTATTTTTCGTGCTACGGCGCTCTAAGGTAAAGGTAACAGAAGCAATTTTTGCAATCTCTTCATCAGAGATGCTAGATGACCACTCTTTAATCAGAGTGTACTCTCTCATGGCGGTAATGGTATTGGTCTGGGTATAACGATACTCATTCATATCATTAGCCAAAAGAGCTGTCTCTTTATAGGCCGTTTTCACATTGTATTGATTGCCATCTGGATCAGTAACACTGCCATCATCATTCAAAGTCCAGTTTTCGCCCTCTGCAGAAGTAACAGTTTCACTAATGCGTGCTGTTGTCATATCATAGGGTCTTCCCTGACTATCATAAGTATTTACATAATAGATGGTTTCTCCCTGAGTCATAGTGGATGTGAATCCACTGGCTGTCTGGGCTTCTGCCTTATCATCCCCCGTCAAAACATCATAAGATTTATCTGTATCTGAATATACCGTTAGTTCATCATAAGTCTGACCACCATCTGCACTGGCCTGAATAGAAAGCTGAACGGACACACCTTCAATGCCATCTAATCCAGAAGGATTTTGCCAGATCTTGGTTATGGACACAGCTTCTTTCTTCCTGCGGACATTACTTATGGTACCTTCTGTATCGGTTCCATTTTTATAAGTTACTGTTGTGACATTCCCTTTTTCATCTGTGCTTGTGCTGGTATATTGAATGTCATAATCATCGGACAAATCTCCAGAAAGACTCTCTCGAACGAAATATACATATTCCTGTCCCTGATCATCATAGGCAGGGAATTTATAGTCATCTGGGAGACCATCCACTGTCTCGCTGGTAAAACGAATCTCCGATGTATCTTCTTTACTCAATTGATAGCTAACAATATGTTCTTCGACATTTCCGTCAGAATCACTTGTCTGAAAGACAACCTGAGCCGCCTTTCCATTTTCATAAGCATCATCTAAGTCTTTTGCTTCACTTTTTATATAACGCCAAAGGGTAACTGTAGATGTAGGACGGGTGTCTGTACTGCCACTAGGATCCTTCCAGACTTTGGTTGCCGCAAAATCCACCTCATCATAAAGCACCTCTGTAATGGTACCCTCATTATGACAAAGGGCCGTGTCATTACCAAAGCTTCCACTGGCATTATCATAATAGGTCTTATAATAGGAGTTCAGCGCTGTCTGTGTAATCTCTCCATTTTCATCAATGCTTCCTTGAACAATAAGATAATCATATTCCTGATTGGAAGCATTGTATCTGGCAAGACTAGAAATATTAATAGTCCAGGATCCATCCTCATTTTCTGTCAGATTATCTGTATCCAAGCTATCTTTTACCAATTCATAGCTTCCATCACCGATTCTTCGATAGAGTTTTAATTTAGCAAGCAAGTCCTCCTTGCTAGCTCGGTGATTTTGATTACTGCTATCATTCCATAAAATAGTTGATGTAAAGCTTGTCTGTTCCTCAAAAGTAAAGGTGCGCTTGCTATTTTCATCATCCGTATAACTAGAAACATAATTCGTAGGATCTTTTTTTACCGTAACCTGATAGGTAATCGGATTATCATTAGCATCTACAGCTGGAAGCCCTTTGTAGGAATAGGTATTCAAAGCCGCTTGTGATGCATCAAAACTGGGAGCCTGCTCTATATTTAGAGAGGCATAATCCTCCTTCGTCAATTCTTTCCATTCTCCATCTGTTTTATAGAGGAGAGTAAAATTATCCTCACTAAGGCTGGGACGACTTGTTTTTTCGTTATCAATCCAGTTGACATCAAAAGAAACAATAACATTTTGGTTATAATTAACTGTGGTAACGGTTACATCACTGCCTTCTGCTATGGTTCCCTGGGCCTGATTTTCAGACACAACTCCCTGGCTTTCCGTACCATCTGTGGTAGTTGTTGTAGTATATTTTTCATCAAATCGATAACCATCAGCACTTTCTTGACTTAGACTATAGGACACGCCCAAAGGTACCGAAACTTCCGCTGCCTGTGAAGAACTTGGCTTATAAGTTGCTTCCATGGTACGCGCATTATCGGATGTGGCTTTGATCAAAGAATTCGTAAAGCTTACTTTCGTTGTAAAACTTGAAGTGTCACTGCTATTCTCAGGAACTACCGTAGGTTTGATAGTTAAGGTCTGACTCTTCAAACTAAGAGTTAAGGTGCCTGTAGCAGAGGTAAAATCTGCTTTTTTTATTTCCTCTTCCTTTATGGTAATAGGAGAATTGCTTTTGTAATATGCAAGATTAGGCTCAATATCTATACTATAGCCTGTTACCTGGCAAAGAACACCATTGGCATCCTTCACGCTCTTGGGAACATTGGCAATCACAAAACTTCCGCCACCTTCTCCATCATGAGTGAATTTCAAATAAAATTCACCTTTGGATTTGGCATCCTGGGTATCATAGACCACTGTCTGCTCCTGACCTGCGCTATCGACATAGGTTTGCGTAATCTTGATTGGCTGATCAAATTCTGCAGGACGTACCAATTCGGACCAATCCGTTCCATCCAAAACTTCATCATACATAATATCCGCAGAAATGCTAAAATTACCGGAAACTACCGTAGAATCGCCATCCTCCGAAGCCATAAGAGTGTCATCACCATCTTCGCTGTTTTCTTTCTCATGGAGAATCAACTCATAGTTTTCATTGTTATCTGTATATGCTCCTGACACACCAAAAAGACAGGTATCATCTTCCTCTGTCTCCACTGCATCTTTCAAAGAAAAAGTCACATAGACACTTCCGGATAAATACTCTCCATCCGGAATCTCATTTATATTAATTTTCAGGATATTCCCTCCGGATTCCTGACTTTCCACAGAACAGCTATAGTAGGCATTTTCCTCACTAGCTTCTGTACTTACATTCTTAAAACAAGAAGGCAGACAAAGCTGGAGATAATCGGAAGCCTGGGCTGCTGTATCATCGCCCACTATCAGGCAACTGAAATCAAGGGTAAAGCCCATGACATTTAGAAGGGATGAATCAATAGAAGAGACATCATACTGCTCTGTCACCTGTCCATCTTCTGTCAAAGTTTCCGGAAGAAGGGATTCCTGCTGACCCTCAGTATTCTGATACCACCAATCCTGTAAGGAAAAAGTTGCCTGATGAGACGCCGACTCTGTCAGATTAACAGAAGAATGTGAATCCTCACCTGTTTGGTTGGAGTTTTCTTCAGTATCACTTGCATCTGAGGCATCTGAACTGTTGCTATTTTTCTCTTCTTGTGATTGTGAGGATTCTTTCTGTCCAGTATCTTCTGCTTCATCAGATGTGGAACCATCACTATCGGACAAAAGACTCCCCACACTTTCCGAACCTACTTCATAGCTTGTCTCTGACGCACTTGCCGTGATATTAACATTGGAAATGAGCATCAGAAAAGCCAGTAAGCCACTAAATATCCTTTTTTGTAAAGAATTGTTCATTTGCACCATCCTCGTATTTCTTTTCTTTTTCATGCTTTCTTAATACAATCTAACAAAATACATTATAAACTTTTAAAAAACAAATAACAAGGCAGATACAGTTACAACAATGTAACTATATTGCCTTGTCTTTGCTTGTTAATTAAATTCTTCTAATGCTTTTAAACGTTCTTCATATTTCGTATCGAGACATTCTTCAAAAGTAGCTTCTTTCATCATTTTGTTCAGAGCCACGGAGGATTTCTTTGGATCCTGTATGGTTCCTGCACCTGCGATACAACCACCTGGACAAGCCATTCCCTCTAACAGATATCCATTATACTTTCCTGCTTTGGCCATCTGTAGCATTTTTTTGCAATTGTCCAATCCGTCAGCATTTACCACTTTTACCTCCCGGTTAGGATCCATACGCTTCACAGCTTTCACTACAGCAGCTGCCACTCCGCCGCTAGCTGCGAAACCACGTCCATCGGAACTTGCTCTAAATAAGGGGTCTCCCTCAGGAAGCTGAGAAAAATCTACACCCTTTGCGTCGAACATTCCATCAACTTCTTCAAATGTCAATACAAAATCTACATGACTTCTTATGGTTCTCCGACTGGCTTCCAGTTTTTTCGCAGCGCAGGGTCCTACGAAAACAATTTTTGCTTCCGGTTCTTTTTCTTTAATCATACGCGCGGTCAAAACCATAGGAGTCAAAGCCATGGAAATGCATTTTGCATATTGTGGGAACAGCTTTTTTGCCATCATTGACCAAGCTGGGCAGCAAGAAGTAGCCATAAAAGGAAGCTTTTCAGGAACTTCCTCCATGAAATCCTTTGCTTCTTCTATGGTACAAAGGTCTGCGCCAATGGCAACCTCTCTTACATCGGTAAAACCAAGTGCCTGAAAAGCCGAACGAATCTGGGTATTTTTTAAATCCTTAAATTGGCCTGCAATTGCTGGAGCTATAATTGCATACACTGGTGCATCACTCTTTAATGCCATAATTGTCTGATAAATTTGTCCTTTATCTACAATCGCACTAAAGGGGCAACTAACCAGGCACATACCACAGGATACGCACTTATCATAATCAATCTCTGCCCGTCCATATTCGTCAGACTTGATGGCATTCATTCCACAGGCCTTACTGCAGGGACGCTCCTGCTTAATAATGGCATTGTAAGGACAATTCTGGACACATCTTCCGCATTTGATGCATTTTTCTTCATCAATATAAGATTTCCCATTTACCATGCTAATAGCCCCTTTAGGACAGACCTCCTGGCAAGGATGTTCCAGACAGCCCTGACAGCCTTCTGTAACTAATATTTTCTTTTCCGGACAGGCATTGCAGGCAAATTTGATTACATTAATCAGAGGTGGTTCATAATATTTTTCGCTAATGACGCTGGCCTCTACCCCCTGGGCAATGGGTGCGTGTTCTGAAACCGGTCGTAAGGACATACCCATGGCTACTCGTAAACGCTCTCCAACTACCGCTCTTTCCAAAAAGATACTTTCACGGTAGCTTGCAATTTCTCCTGGAACAATTTTATAGGGAAGACTTTCCAAAACAGAAGGATCATCTCCTTGGTAGGCCATTCGGGCAATCTCTGTAAAAATCTTGTGTCGAATGATTGTTTTTGATGAATATAACCCTCTCATAATACCTCCTCAACAAAACAGGCTAATTGTATAAATTATTTGATTAAAGTTTCTTTTAATTGAACAATAGAAAACTCTTATCAAATTTTATTGCAATAGCCTGTTAATTTCAAGATGTGTTTTATGAAATTCTTGCAAAAAACAAAACAATCTTATGTTTGTATACTTGTCCTGCCTTCTCGTGATACGTCATTACCTTTTTTCAAAGGAAATAGTTCTTCTAAACCTCTGCTGAACACAGCATAAGGATACCCAAAATCGCCAAAATAGGAATGGCAATTAATAAAAATGGTGAAATTACAATAGTGCCTGTCAAAACAAGACAGCCTAGAATAATTCCCAATATCACTTTCAGACCTAAAACAAATACCTTTGCAAGTAAGGCCAAGCAGCCAAACAAGCAAACAATGATTACAAATCCTACCAATGCATCCATCGCAATTTCGCTCCTTTCCTTACGATTTCCTATTTCATTAATGTACGAAAAAGTAAATCGTTATACAAATTTTATTTCAAAAAATCAGAATCTACATAGCCGCAGTATCCAAGGCTGGGAACAAATACCTTTTTGTAATGGCATCCATCTTTGCAGATGTTTCTTCCTACGATCTCAACCTTGTCTCCATTATGGAGCTGAGCTAATTCTGATTTATTTGCATAGAGGGGATTTTTATAAAGAGGAAGATAATCCTCTGCTCCACTAACCTTTGCACCACCACTTACCAGTTCCAAATCTTTATCCTGAATCATTTCTCTCATTGTATTTTCTCCTTTTCTTTTGTCTTTCATTTGCTGTTTTTTCTTGTTGATGCTAGTATAGGATCTAAATCTAAACAGGAAACAGTAAAAATCTTAAATTAACCTGAATATTTACTGGGCCTACAACCAATTCTTTCTCGAAATGCCTTGGCAAACCGACTGGCGTTACTAAAGCCGCAGGCTTCGGCAATCTCTGCCATGGAATAACTTCCATCTGACAAATAGCGAAAACTTTTATTGATTCTATAATCCGTAAGATATTCTGTAATGGTTTTGCCAACCAATCGTTTAAAAAGTCGACAGCAGGCCTCCCTGGACAAGAGGGATTTTGCAGAAACTTCCTTTAACGATAGAGGCTTATCATAATTTTCATGCAGATAGTCTAAAATAATCTGTAAACGTCGAAGATCTTCCTCGTTTCCGGAAATATATTCTCTTTTCTCTGGATAAAAATGCGTCAGAAGCTGATAGAAGCTCTCACTTACCAGACTCTTTAACTTTAATTCATAGTAGGGTGGTTTTTCTTCATAAAAACGAATAAGTTCTTCCATATTTCTATAAATTAACTGTTCCCAATCCTCCTCAGAGGATAGCTTTACACAGGGAATATTCGTATTATGCAAAAAAGGCCGCATACAATTTTTATACAAATCGGTTTCATGGGAATCAAACACAAAGATAGGTTGAATCAAAATAGATACCAAAGTTACATGACATCCATTTAAAGGAGTCAATGAATGAGGAATATCGGTATTCATAAAAACCAAATCCCCTTTGGAACAGACAAAACGCTTTCCGCCCACATCATAGGTTAAGCAGCCGGAAGTAACCATACTAACTTCAATATCGTCATGCCAATGCACCTTCACATTTTTATTCTCCAGGTAATCAAAATCATCATAGAAAAGACCAATTGCTAAAGATGATTCACTATGAACATACATTTCTTTTAATTGATCATTCGTTTTAATTTTCTTTATCATTGCTTTGCGACAGCCTCCCGCTATGTCAAAAAACCTTCTCTATTATTATAAACGATTTCAAAAAGAATGATAAGCCAAATTCCCTTTCATTTGCGTTTTGCACTAGTTATGTATTTCTTTGTTCTAACTCTCTGAGAGAAAGAATGCCTATAATACAACCGTTTATGGTTGATAGGCATATATTTCAAGATTAGTCGAACCACCTAGAGGAAATGCCACTGGCAGCTCCCTTATGATGCATGATAACTAGAAAAAGAGGTCCTGCAGAGAATATTCGCATCTCTCTGCAGAACCTCTTTCCTTATATGTTTACATGACTGATTCAACCAATAATTTTATTTTCAATGGTAGTTTTTAAATTCCTGCCAAATCCAAAAGTCCAGGAACTTTAGATTCCCAACCAAGAGACATAATATGAACGCCCTGGCAATAGGGTTTACACTCACGAATAATACGTGCTGCGATCTCTACACCGGTAATTCCAGCTTTTGTTTTTTCTTTATCTGCAGCAAGTTCTTCCAGAAGAGCATCTGGAACATGAATTCCCGCTACATTATTGTTCATGAACTTGCACATACCAACACTCTTGGGAATGATAATTCCCAACTGAACTGGTTTTCCAAACTGTTTTGCCTTTTCCATGAACTTTATAAATGCTTCTGAATCAAAGACAGCCTGGGTCTGGAAATACTCTGCACCAGCCATGACCTTACGCTCCATTTTTGCAAGCTGCGCATCAACAGAATCACTACAAGGAGATACCACTGCACCTTTTGCAAATTTAGGCGGCTCCCCTACAAGATCATTGCCTCCCAGGTCCTTACCCTGTTCCAACAATCCCATGGTATGAAGAAGGGATACAGAATCCAGGTCAAATACTGGTTTTGCTCCGGGATGGTCACCTAACTTGGTATGATCACCTGTCAGAGCCAGAACATTATCAATGCCAAGCATAGCTGCACTTAATAGATCCGACTGCAGGGCAATACGGTTTCTGTCACGGCAAGTCAGCTGATAAATAGGATTCAATCCGGCATCTTTTAACACCTTACAGGTAGCCATAGATCCAAGACGCATAACAGAAGACTGGTTATCAGTTACATTAATGGCATGACAGCGCGTAAGATGTTCTTTCGCTTCTTCTACCATCTGATCAATATGAATTCCCTTTGGCGGTCCGACTTCAGCTGAAATTACGAATTCGCCTTGCTGAAATAATTCTGTAATTTTCATTTTTTCGCTCCTACTATTTTATTCTGATTCTTTCCATTCTTTTGTCACATCATCTGTAGAGAAATTCCGCAACTGCACAGGGCTCTTGAAAGCATCCAGTCGGCCTAATTTCTCCAGACGACGATAAATCCGTTCCCAACCACATTCCATTTCAGGATCAACTTCACACTTGCCATTTTTTGTACCACCGCAAGGACCATTGATCAGGCTCTTGGAACAGGCCGTAATGGGACAAATACCACCAGTCAGATTCAAATAACACTCTCCACACTGACCACAGTCATATTCCAAGGGCGTAACGCCTTGAAAGCCCGGAAGTCGCAGGGTATCGCAAGCGGCATAAACTTTCTTTTCTTCTAAAAATTCTGCGATAGTCTGTACACCAACACCACAAGAAAATACAAGAATAAGATCCGCTTCTTCTATCGCACTCAAATAACTGCGAAGGCGAAGTCTCATATTTTCCGGATTGCAGATATAATCGCTGGTCATAATGCCCGTGACCTTACCTTCTGCAAGAAGATCTTTTTGAAGAGTTGTCGCTTCCTCCTCGGGAAAACCAACTTCTTTACATCCATGACAATTAATGATAAAGACTTTGCCTTTTGTCACGGAAAGAATATCTTCTTTGGATTTAATCTGAGTCATCAGCATACTACTTCACCTCCATTATCATAGTTTTTCCTTCTTTGATTTTTGAAACCAAAGGAATCTTGGAGGAACAAATATACTGACAGCATCCGCACAGGAAACAATCCTTAATCTGCTGATCAAGAAGTGCCTGGGGATTACCCTCATTAACATACTTCGCAAAATTAAGAGGAGCAAGCTCCATGGGACAGACATCCACGCAGCGGCCACACTTAATACATTCTACTTCCTGGGTATGGTCAGTATCTATAGCAATAATACCATTGGAGCCTTTAATGATAGGAACCTGAGAATCCGTCAATGGAGCGCCCATCATAGGGCCACCCATTTTCAAAGTGATGTCTTCTCCAGTAATACCGCCACAATAATCAATAATATCCTGAACATTGGTACCGATTTTAATCATGTAATTGCCTGGAGTTTTTATATGCTCTCCTGTTACGGAAACGGCACGTTCTACTAAAGGCATACCCTTTTGAATGGCATCAGATATCGCTTTCGCACTGCTGACATTGCTGACAACCGCTCCCACATCGGCAGGAAGCGCTCCACTGGGTACCTGACGTTTCATTACATTCTTAATGAGCATCTTCTCAGCACCCTGGGGATATTTGGTTTTTACGGTTGCAACCTCAATATTATCAAAAGCAGCAACTTTCTCCTGCATCAATTCGATGGCATCTGGTTTATTGTCTTCAATTACAACAATTCCTTTTGGAGCCTCTACCGC
>CAVBGA010000221.1:0-13512 GCA_963594675.1 Lachnospiraceae bacterium | reverse complement strand
ATTCGCCAACTGAATCATATTGATGGAGAAGCGGTGGGGCTTTGCCGTATTACAGGGGAGCTTTATCAGCGTATGCTGACTTACTATGAAAAAAACACCAACCCTATGTTAAATTATGAATATGTGCTAGAGTCCATTGGGCGTATTTATGGGATTCAAGGCTTGCTGGTAAATGATCTGGTATGGACCGTGATTGAAGATCAGGAGCGTCTGGATTATGCCAACAATTATCTCTATGCCAAGATTTTAAAAAGGGAGACCAAGGCTAAGGAGAAACAGGTAGCGAAATTGCTGGTGGATATTTTACAAATTGACCGGGAGCGGATTGGCAAGGTAAGAATTGGCGGAGGTATGACCAACAGCAATTATTTTGTGCACATTGATGAGAAAGACTATATCCTGCGGGTGCCTGGGGCTTGTACAGAAGCCATGGTAAACCGGGAGAATGAAAAATATAATACCGAATTAGGGGAAAGCCTAGGAATTCATCCAGTTACTCCCTATTTTGATAGCAGAAGTGGCATTAAGATTACAGAATACATTCCCGGGGCGGCCACTATGAGTGCAAGAACAGCCCGTCTGGAACATAGTATGAAAAAGACAACAGCCCTGCTTCGAAGTCTTCATGAATCCGGAAGAGACATGAAGGGGCACTTTTCCGTGGCAGAGGAGTTTGCGAAATATAAGCAGATGCTTCGGGCGGCAGGGATTGTCTGTTATAAAGGCTTTTGGGATATGGAGGATTTCTTCGATGAAATGATGAGACGCCTGGAAAGCTTAGGATTAGAGAGCAAACCCTGTCATAATGATCTGGTGCCGGAAAATTTTGTTTTTGATCGGGAAGGAAAGCTGTATCTGATTGACTGGGAATATGCAGGAATGAATGATCCTATGTGGGATCTGGCCTCCCATTTGCTGGAATGTTCCTTTGCAGAAGACGAGGAAGAACTTTTTTTGCACTATTATTTTGGGCGAAAGCCCTCCTCGAGGGAAATGGAAAAAATTGCCATCTTTAAGATAAGTCAAGATCTTCTCTGGACGGCTTGGACTATGTTGAAGGAAGACAAGGGAGATCATTTTGGAAGCTATGGACAGGATCGTTTAAAGCGAGCGGTGACTTTGAGAGAGGAATATGTGAAGATTTATGGATAAGAAAAAAAGTGAAATCGATTGGGGGATTACCCTGCTGCCTTTGCTGATTGTGGGAGTCCTAACCCTGCTTCTTATGGCTTACCCTGAAGCGTCAAAGAATACAGTGAATTGGCTGAGAAATATTTTCGTGAATGATTTGGGATTTTTCTACATTCTTGTGGGCCTCTTTATGATTTTTGCGGCTTTGGCGGTAGCTTTTTCCAGATATGGAAGGATTCGGTTGGGAAATTGCGAGAAACCCCAATATTCCACCTTTCGTTGGGGCGCTATGGTATTTACCTCTACTATGGCAGCAGATATTCTCTATTGGTCCTTAATTGAGTGGAGCTATTATTATAATGCAGCTCCCTTTGGTATGACTAATATGACGGCGGCGGAGAAACAGGACTGGGCCAGCTCGTATCCTCTTTTTCACTGGGGTCCTATTCCCTGGAGCTTTTATATTCTTCCCGCCTGTGCCTATGCCTATATGATGTATGTAAAAAAGAGAAAGAGACAGACCCTGTCGGAAGCCTGCAGACCCCTACTAGGCAGGCGGGCAGATGGATTTTTTGGAAAAGTCATTGATATTTGTGCAGTTGTGGGACTTCTTGCAGGAACCGCCACCACTTTTTCTTTGACCACCCCTCTTTTGGCAGCAGCCCTGGGAAAAATTTTTGGCATTAAGACAGATAAAATCACGGATATTATGATTCTTTTTGTTATTGGTTTGGTTTTTATTTTTGCAGTAATGAAGGGCATGAAGGCCATATCCCATTTGGCTTTGATTTGTGTGTCGATATTCTTCCTTCTCTGCTTTTGTTTATTTGGGGAGGAGATACCAGATATTTGATAGAGACCGGCATTACAGCCATAGGAAATGTAATGAACAACTTCTTCCGCATGTCCACCTGGATGGATCCTTTGCGGGTGTCCGGCAGTGGGGGGGCTGGATTCCCACAAACCTGGACCATTTTCTACTGGGCTTACTGGATTGCCTGGTTTGTGGCCACGCCCTTTTTTATCGCCTCCATCTCAGAGGGCCGTACCATTCGGCAGACCATTCTGGGAGGCCTTTCCTGTGGCCTTTCCGGTACCTGGCTTTCTTTTATTGTATTTGGAGGATTTGGGTTGCGCTTGCAGACATCGGGAAAGCTGGATGTGGCTGGTATGATTGCAGGAGGCAAATCGGTAGCAGATGTGATTTTACAGATTTTTGGACAATTGCCCTATCCTAAATTTGCAATGGCTGTGCTTGTTCTGGCAATGATTGCTTTTTATTCCAGCACCTTTGATGCCTTGACTATGGTGGTGGCAGGATATTCTGACCGCCGGGCAGCGGAGACTGGTATGCCTAGAAAGAAACTTCGAGCCTTTTGGGCGATGGTTTTTCTCCTGCTTCCTATAGGACTTATGTTTTCTGAAAGTACACTGACCAATCTGCAGACCATTTCTATTATAGCAGCCTTTCCTTTGGGTTTGATCATGCTAAGTGTCGTGGCAGGATTTTTAAAGGAATTGAAAAAAGATTCTTCTGATTCCCTGGATAAGAAATAAAAATGAAGAAATAAAATCAAGATCCCCTTATTTATTCATAAGGGGATCTGTGTTATACTGTACAAAGCTATAGGCACAAAAGATTTTTTGCTTGGGGGAGCAAATCCCTTGCTGTAAATAGGATAGCAGTAAGGTAAATCTTTCTAATAAGGGGTAAAAATATGGGTTTTTTACTGTGCAGATTTCGACATTGTGCAACAGTACTTTTGGTGAGCATTTTTTTGATGCTGGCTTTTTCTCTTCCTTGTTTTGCGGATCTTCAGGATGCGGATGATTTCCAAAATACGGAATGGACAAAGATTGTTTCTTACGATATGGGGGAGAATATGTGGCTGCAGTCCATCTGCGTCACAGATAATTATATCGTATGTATGCTGAATAATGACGATGAGGGTGGGTATGACCAATTGCTGGCATTCTACAAAAATTCTGTAGATGCAGATGGCAACAATGTTAAGCCCTACAGCCTCGCGATGGATGTACAGGAGATGGATTATGAGCATGGTAATGGCATGACTTACAATCCATTGACAAATGAGATTGTCATCGCAGCCGGTAATGTGGAAAATTCTTCCAATAAGGGCTGCGTTTTTGTGGTGGATGCAGATACCTTGAAATTCAAGAAAAAGGTGCAGCTGTCTAAAAAATGGAATGTCCAATCTATTGATTATTCCTCCACCACCGACAGCTATATTGTTCAGAAAAATCAAAAGGGCGGCTTTCAGTTCACCGAGTTTGATACGGACTTTAATAAGATCGGTGATATGAGCAGCATGGTGGAAATGGGCTTTTCCGGAGAGGCTAATACCTTCCAGGATATGTGTGTATTAGGTGACAATCTGATCTGTCTCCCTAGAAATAAGGCAGAACAGTACAATGCCAATATTCAGGTATATTCCAGATCTTATGCTAGCCTTTTGGGAGAGTATTCTATTGCTTTGCCTTCTTCCACTGATGATGTAGAGTTGGAATCTATTTCTCAGCTTTCCCCAGGTAATCTGGTTTTGGGAGCTAATGTAGGGAAAAAGCCAGCCACTTTGGTTTTGTATGCAGCCAGTTTGCCTATGGCCTATTCTGTGGAGACATCTATAGACAATGGCACCATCTCAGATTCCAGCTATGATTTGGGCATGGGTGAAGATTACAAGGTGACCTGGGAACCTGATGAATATTATGAGACGGGAGAGGTGATTGTTGACGGAGAGACCGTCAATATAGGAAGAAAAACTAGCTACACCTTTAGCAGTGTGACAGACAATCATACCATCTATGTAAAATGTACGGAAATTCCCAAATTCAAGGTGTCTACCAAGGCTGTGCACGGTAGTATCGATGAAAGCTGTGAGATTCGAAGGGATGAAAGTGTGACCCTTAATTTTACACCGGATGAGCATTATGAATTGGATAAAATCTATGTAAATGGAAAAGAAGTATTTGCTGATGATAATGGAAGTTCTGTGACCATAGACAAGGTAACCGGAAAGACCAAGGTTAAGGTGGTTTTTAAGGAAAAACAGGTATATATGATCTCGGCAGTTGCCAAACATGGCAGTGTTTCCTCTGCTTATACCCGGGGCTACCAGGGGGAGGACACTACAGTGAACTTTAAGGGAGATAAGGATTTCGTATTGACCAAAGTTCTGATAGATGGTGAAAAATTAAGCCAGCTTCCTACAGATGGCAGCTATACCTTTACGAATGTTCAGGAAATTCATGATATTCAGATCTTTTATTCCTGGAAGTACATGCCTGTGGTATACGGTGTGCTTCTGCTTATCCTGCTTTTGCTGCTGTTTCGCTTCCTGCTGCACAGAAAACGGAAAAATAAAAAGCAAAAGAACAAAGAAAAGAATGAGAAATTAAAAGCAGACCTGGAGGAAAAGCAATTGCAGGAAAAGCAGTTGCAGGAGAAAAAACTTCAGGAAGAAATGCGGGCCATTATGCTGCTGGACGAGGGTATGGAGACGGAAAAGGAAGAAACGGAAGAAAAAACAATAGAGCCGGCGGCAAAGAATGATGATACAGAGTGCAGTGAGGACGGAGGAAATGATGAGTAATTTGAGAGAAGAGGCAATACGCCTGGTATCGACAAATCAAAAGGTCAGAGATCTTGCAAAGACGGCCATGCGCTCTGTCTGGAAATCCCGTTATCGTTTCGCACGTTTCAGAAATAAAACGAATGATAGACTTTGGGTTTTTGAGGTATATCAGGGAAGAAAATATACCTGTAGTCCCAAGGCAATCTATGAGGAACTGCTGAAAAAGGAAGCTGGGGAAGGAGATCATTTTATCTGGGTCTTTCGTGATCCGGAAAAGTTCCGCTTTTTAGAGAAGAATCCCAATACCAGTCTGGTAAAGTTAGGAAGCAGGGAATATTATGAAGCTTTTGCCAGGGCCAGATTCTGGATTGTGAATTCCAGAAGCAGACATTGTCTGGTGCCGGATAAAGATCAGATTTTTTTGAATACCTGGCATGGTACACCTTTAAAGCGATTGGGATGTGACATAAGTGTCTCCGGCAATAATAACATGGTGTCCCTGGAGGATATGAAAAATGATTATCGTATGGAGGGACGTAGGGTGACCTATTTTCTGTCCCCTTCCCGTTTCTATTCAGAAAAGATAGCATCTGCCTTCGGTCTTAGTGATCAGGCGAAAAAACATAAGTTGCTTGAGTTGGGATATCCCAGAAATGATGATTTATTCCGTGGAGATTCCCTAAAAATCGCAGCAATTAAAGAAAAATTGGGGATTCCTGAGGGAAAAAAGGTGCTTCTCTATGCTCCTACCTTTCGGGATGACCAGCATACCGGTGGTGGGTTGGCTTTTACCCTGGGCTTTTCTCTGGAAAATTTCTGTCAGAAATTGGGAGATGAGTATGTGATGCTCTTTCGCACCCATTATTTTGTAACGGAAGCGCTGGATATTTCTCCCTACAAAAAATATATTATCGATGTGACAGATTATGAGGAGATTAATGATCTGTATCTGGTTAGTGATCTCTTGATTACGGATTATTCCAGTGTATTTTTTGATTATGCCAATTTGAAACGCCCCATTCTTTTTTACATGTATGACCTGGAGGCTTATCGGGATAATATCAGAGATTTTTATCTGAATCCTGAAGACTTGCCTGGGGATATCATTCGAAAGGAAGAGGACCTCTACCGAGCCATCAGGGAAATTGGTCAAAAAGAGGTTTGGGATGAAAGGTATCAGGCTTTCCATAAGCGCTTTAATTATCTTGACGGACCGGATACAGCAAGAAAAGTGATCGACTGGCTGAAGGGACGTCCGAATCGAAGGAGATAAGATGGGAAATTTGAATGAAAAGCTGAAAAAAAAGACAGATCAGGCTTTGGATACTCTTTCGAGAAGCAATTTGCAGGCCAAAGGGGTGAAGAAGAAGCAAGTTCTGCTCTTGCTTAAGGGAGATGAGACGGAAGAAAAGACGATTCTTTCCTTTTTAAAATATTTGCGAACGGAAAGCTCCAGGGAGTGTAAGGTGTTCCTTGCTTTGCCTGAGTTAAAAAAAGAGCGGATGAAAGCTCTCTTGAAGAAAAATGGTTATACAGGAATATCCTTACTTTCCATGGAGAAGAGATCTTGCAAAGAGCTTATGAGCAGCAGTGAATATCTGATAGCCTCCCTGCTTCCTGATGATTTTATCAAAAAGGAAGAACAGGTCTATCTTTGCGTGCAGTCCAAAGTTTCGCTGGAAAGTGTGGACAGATGTGAAAGAAAAAATATTTTTGGAGAAGCGGGCAGTAGAATCCACAACATGCTGATTTGTGACAGCTTTTTCTGGCAGGCTGTGCAGAGCAGGATTTTGATGAAAATATGGATCTATTTCATGTGATTTCCGGAAAGATATATTGTGGGACGGAAGGAGCTGATAGCCCTCAAAATAAGGAAGTGATAAAGGACTTCCTTTTCCATGAGGGCAATCCAAGAAGATTTGTGCCAGAGGAAGATGGCAGAAGAAATATTCTTATGTTTTGTGGTGGCCTTCAGGCCAATGGCATTACGACTGCCTTGTGTTCCCGTTTAGCTAGTCTTGACTTGAAAAAAGACAGATATATTATGGCTGTGCGGCGTTCCTTCTTTGAGGGACAGGAGGAACTCTTAGAGATTCTTCCCAAGGAAACCGTCTTGCTGCCTCTTATGGAAGATATGCATCCGAATCTTGAGACGGGGTTGGCCCTTTTCCAATATTATAAAAAAGGAAAGGCTATTTTCCATGGAAACGAAAAAATCCGTGAGGCTTTTCGACGAGAGTGGCATAAGCATTTTGGTTTCAGCAGGTTTGCCCATGCCATTCAATTTAGTGGCTATGGCCGCTATGCCATTTCTCTTTTTGGGGCAGCGCCTTGTTCGTCTACCATTTGGGTGCACAATGATATGCAGGCGGAGGTTCGCCTTAGGGGTAATGCCAATCCCTGGCTTTTGTCAGATGCCTACAAAAGCTATACGAATGTGGCCATAGTTAGCGAGGATTTGAGACGCTGCGTGGAAGAGCTGGGGCAGGGACAGGCCCATATTTGTCTGGTGGAAAATGTTCATGATCCTGCTGCTGTGGTGGAAAAGAGCAAAGGAGATATCCTATTTGATAAGGATACGTTAAGTACAATAGATATAGAAGAATTGAAAGAAGTTCTTCAGGGTCCAAAGACCAAATTTATTAATATTGGTCGGTTTTCCTATGAGAAGGGGCATGACCGTTTGATCCGGGCTTTTGCCAGATATCATAAGGAAAATCCAGAAAGCCTTCTAATCATCATCGGGGGTCTTGGAGAAGACTATGAGAAAACCTTGAAGCTGGCCAGGAGTACTTCTGCGGCTGGGGATATTATTTTGATTCGTCATATGAAGAATCCCATGCCGGTGTTAAAGGCCTGTGATTGTTTTATTCTGTCTTCTTATTATGAGGGTCTGGGTTTGGTGCTTCTTGAGGCAGATAGCTTGGGATTGCCTACCGCAGCCTGTGATGTTACCGGACCTGCCGGTTTTATGCGTCGGTATGGAGGAAAATTGCTGGAAGACAGCGAAGAGGGAATTTATCAGGGATTTCATAGCTATGACAAGGGAGAAATCCCGATTATGCATGTGGATTATGAAGCGATGAATCGAAAAAGCAGGGAGGCTTTTTACCAGCTTTTTGAATCATAATGAGGGGGAAATCATGACTTTCGAAAATATCATACGAATACTTATTTATCTGGGCTTGCTTCCTATGATTTTAGGAATGCTCTATACCAGATTCTCATCGGAGGACAGAGCCTCCCTGACTTTGAATTACGTCAGTGGTCTTGTGATCATGCTGGCAGTGATGCAGCTGGTGGCTCAGCCCATGATTAGCTCCGGCACAAAGCTAACGGCAGTGGTAAATCGTTTTACTCTGATTATTCTGGCTCTTGCCCTTATCGCTTTAGCCATTAATGTACCGATTCTGGTGATGAGAGTTCAAGAATTTATCAGTGGTTTTTCCCTTCCCCTAGCTATGTGGATTGCCATTGTTTTAATTCTATTTCAGGCGGTGGCTCTGGGAGTGGAAGCCCATATTGATGAGGACGATGCCTTTTATGTGACCATGGCCACAGAAGCTTACCAGACGGATGATTTGTATGTTTATGATACCTATACCGGGGAAGCTTATGCAGACCTGGGAGAAGAGTATGACACGATTTTAAATCATTATATTTTGTCACCTTTTCCTATTTTTAATGCGGTAATCAGCCGTTTGATCATGCTGCATCCGGCCATCACGGCCCATACGGTATTTCCCTTAATTTTTATCCCTTTTGCCTATATGATCTATGCTTTGATCGGATGGCGAATTTTCAAAAAAGAGGGTTTGTTGTCTTCTGGCTTTTTGCTTCTGGTAGCTGTGGGATTGATTTTTTCCGGTTATTCCAACTATACCCAGGGCACCTTTTTGTTAACTCGTGTATGGCAAGGAAAATCTCTTTTATGTGCAGCCTTGCTTCCTGCTGTTTTTTATTACGGTTTTCGGGCTTACGGAAAGGATTCTTCTGATACGGAGAAAGAAAAAAAGAAAATTCCTGTAGCGGATGTGGTGATGCTGGCGGTTCTTATGTTGGCATGCTGTCATGTTTCTTCTATGGGTATTATGCTGGGAGCTATTGCTATGGGCTTGACCACCATTGGCTGTTTGGCGGCCTACCGCAAGCTTTGGATTCTGCCCTGCGGACTGCTAGCTTGCATTCCTAATATTGTTTATATTTGTATGTATTTAAAATTCTAATAAGGAGTAAGACAGGTGAAAGTAGATACACAAGAAATTATTTCCCAGATGTACGATAAATACACAGGGAACAGCTTCCATATGGTGCTTATGGCCATTGCGATAATTTATCTTTTGGTCACTGCCCGAAAAAGAAAAGAAAATATTGTATTTTTGGTTTTTACCTTGCTCTTTACCCTTTTGTACTGTTGGAGCTTTACCGCAAAGATTTTGCAGAATCTCATAGGTTATCTGGTCTACTGGAGAATGTTTTGGTTGCTCCCGGAGATTTTAGTCATTGCCTTTGCTGGGGCTTCTCTTTTGGGACACTTGAAGAAATATAAAAGTGCTCAGCTGGTGACATTGGCAGTTTTACTTGTTCTGATTGGAGTTGGCGGAAGCTGCATTTATGCTCAGGGGTATTTCCAGGAGGCAGATAATCTGTATAAATTGCCTTATCCCACCACTGAGATTTGCGATGCCATTACTACAGATGCCCAAAAAGAGGGAATCGATGATATTTTAGCAGTGGTTCCCAATAATCTGCTTTGCTATGTCAGACAATATGATACTTCCATTAAGCTTCCCTACGGACGTGATGTATTCCGGGGCAGAGGACTGAGTCACAACCATGAGGCCATCTATTCCCAAATGAGCAGTGATGACGCAGATCCGGAGACCTTGGACTGGGTACTGAGAAAGGAAGGCTGTAACTATTTTGTCTGGGATAAATCGGCAGATGCCATTTCCCAGTTTGAAGGATATGAATTTGTGTTGATTGCTCAGTTTGACGGCTACTATGTATTTCGTATGGATTATGGGGAGGAAACCCTGGCCCGTATGAAGGAACTGGAGATTGCAGAGGAAGAAGGATTGATTTCTGTGCCGGAGGCTACGGTGACACCGGAGGCAGGAGAGGATGAAGATTATGATCCGGAATCCTTAAGCTAGGAGTTAGGGCAAAAGGAGAGTTTCATGAAAAAAAAGCTGATTGCATTTCTGAAATATTGCAGACCTCTGTATCTGACGTATTATTATCTGGGAACTGCCTGCTTGAATCTGATGAAAGTATTTATTAAAACCGATGATCATCTGATTCTTTTTGGCAGTTTTGGAGGCAAGGCCTTCAGTGACAGTCCCAAAGCGATTTATCTGGAAATGCTGAAAGATCCCAGATTTAAGGACTATAAGGCCGTATGGGCTTTTAATGATCCATCTGCCCACAAATTAAAACATGCAGATACCATAAAGACAGATACTCTGGGCTATTTTCTGACGGCAATGAAAGCTAGATGCTGGGTGACCAATTCTTCCTTGGAGAGAGGCTTAGGCCTTCGGGGAAAGCATACCTATTTTGTAAATACCTGGCATGGAACGCCTTTGAAAAAAATGGGCAGTGATGCCACTGAATCCGGGACGGTTTTTGATAGTAAAAATACCTATAATATGGATTTGTTTACCACGCAATGTGCTTACGAGTCGGAAATTTTCACCCGAGTGTTTCGCCTGAAAGAAGGCGTATGTCAGGTAATTGGTCTTCCAAGAAATGATGAATTGGCTCATGCAGATGCAGAGGACAAGGCCAGATGCAGAAAAAAGCTGGGACTTAAGGAACAGCAGAAGGTGATCCTTTACGCTCCTACCTTTCGGGATTATGTAACCAATACTTCCCTGCAGAGAGTCTTTGATGCGCCGGTGGACTTTAAGGCCTGGAAAGAGACTTTGGGGGAGGATGGTGTTATTCTGGTTCGTGCGCATTATGAGACGGTTTCTTCTATGAAGGGAGAAATGGATGGGGTAATGGATGTGACAGATTGGCCCTCCATTAATGAACTGATGATTGCTTCCGACGCTTTGGTTTCCGATTATTCCAGTGTTTTTTTCGATTATTCCATTCTTGGCCGGCCTATGATCTGCTTTGCTTATGATTATGACCGCTATGAGAAGGAAAGAGGTATGTATTTCGATATTCGGGAAAAACTGGATTGGGCAGGGGAGGAAAAGGAACTTTTCACTCTTACAGGACAGCTGAGAGATAGCGATTTTCAGGCTCAGGCAGAGGAGAAGGCAAGAGCCTTTGCAAAAGAATTTGTAGAGAGCAGTGGTTCGGCTTCTTCCCGCGTGCTTGACATCATGTATCAAAATCTATAGAATCGATTTTGATATATTTTCTCAGGAAGGTTAGGTTGATAGATTCGATGAGAGATAAAAAGATAAGCCATACCGCCAGATTGTGTTTGAGATTATGGAATACGATCTTATTTGCCTTGGTATGGTATTTCCGATATAATGATTTTGTATTTGATCATTATAAAATTTCCGGATTGATTATGTCCGTGATCATTTATTATATCGTTTACAATTTTATATGTAGTGTATATAAGGCATTTCGTTTTGCGTCTACTTCTGTCTGGGAGCTGGTTTTTTCTCAGTTTGTCTCCTTCGGATTGGCAGATCTGGTTCTTTATGTGGAATGTTGTCTGATTCACAATCAATATGCGGACATTGTTCCCGGCGTGATTACGGTTGTGTGGCAGCTTTTGGGAAGTATCCTGATTGTTAATGTGACAAAGCGATATTTGATTCGTCATTTAAAACCCAGAAAGACCATCCTTATTGTAGGAAAAGAGGCAAAGCGGGGAAGCAGGAAGCGTTTTGAACAGGAGCTTCGTAAATTTTATCCTCATATGTTTGATATCATCAGTGTAGAGGACGAAAATATTTCTCAAGAAGAGATGAGAAAAAAAGTTACATCCTGCGAAAGCGTTATTATGTATGGAATGACACCGGACAATCGACGCAGGTGTATCATGCATTGTGTAGAATTGGATCGGGACTTCCTCTTTACCCCTCGTGTGGAAGATATTGTTCTTCAGGGCTGCTCCTATCGTCATTTGCTGGATACGCCTTTGATGCGTTATGACATTAATTATCGGAATTTTGGCCAGCAATTTGTGAAGCGTCTTTGCGATGTTGTGTTCTCACTCTTGTTGATTATTATTTCGTCTCCCTTTATGCTTTTGGTGGCAATCGCCATTAAGCTTGAGGATGGTGGTCCTGTATTGTTCCGTCAGAAGAGATGTACCAAGGATGAGAAGGTCTTTGAAATTATCAAGTTTCGCAGTATGGTGGTGGATGCAGAAAAAAGAGGTGTTGTGCCTTTTGCCAAAAATGATCCCCGTGTGACGAAGGTGGGCAGTTTTATCCGTAAGACAAGGTTGGATGAACTTCCTCAGCTTTTTAATATCCTAAGTGGGGATATGAGTTTTGTAGGACCCAGACCAGAGCGAATTGAGCATGTACAGATGTATATGAAAGAAGTGCCGGAGTTTAAGTATCGAATGAAGGTGAAGGGTGGCCTTACCGGCTATGCCCAGGTATATGGCAAGTACAATACCACCGCTTATGATAAGCTTCGCCTGGATCTGCTTTATATTGAAAATCAATCCTTGATTATGGATTTTAAGTTACTTTTGCTGACGGTCAGAACCCTTTTCTCAGCAGAAAGTACTGAGGGATTTGATGAAGAAAAAAGCGAGAATATGAATCGCAAGGCGGCATTGCAGAAGAAAGAGAATGAAAATGAAAAGAGTACTCATGCTGGCCACAACGGCAGCGATGATCGAACAGTTTAATAAAGATAATATCGAACTTCTGCTTTCCATGGGCTATGAAGTCCACATGTTTGGCAATTTTGATAAGGGCAATCCTATTTCGAAAGAAAGACTGGACGCTTTTAAAATCTGGCTGGAAGAGAGGGGATGTCGTTATTTTAACTCTACTGCCACCAGGAGTCCCTTTGATCTGAAAAATAATATAAAAGCCTATCAGGAGACGGTGAAATTGATTGAAAAATGGCAATATGATTTTATTCATTGTCATACCCCCATTGGCTCTGTGATTGCAAGACTTGCGGGAAAACGCACAGGAACCCGGGTGATTTATACGGCCCATGGCTTTCATTTTTACAAGGGAGCTCCCATAAAAAACTGGTTGCTCTATTATCCTGTGGAAAAGGCCTTGTCTAGTTGGACAGATGTGCTGATTACCATTACCAAAGAAGATTATCAAAGAGCTAAGGCACATATGTATGCCGGAAAAACGGCTTATGTTCCGGGAATTGGTGTAAAGGCCCAAGAGTTTTCCTCTTTTTCAAAGGAAGAAAGAGAAGAGTTTCGTGGAAGACTGGGACTTTCTCATGGTGATCTGGCGATTTTGACAGCAGGTGAGTTGAACCAGAATAAGAACCAACAGTTGGTTTTTCGTGCTATTGCTGCAATAAAAGAGCCCCATGTGCACTATTTTCTCTGTGGCATCGGAGATAAGGAAGAGGAATTGAAGACTCTTGCCAAAGAATTGGGAATTGCAGACCAGGTTCATATATTAGGCTTTCGGGACGATATGAAGGAAATTTATGCAGCGGTGGATATCTATTGTTGCAGCTCTCTGAGAGAAGGATTAAGTGTGGCCATTATGGAGGCTATGTCTGCTGGTTTGCCCTGCCTGGTAAGTAAAATCCGGGGAAATACAGACCTGGTGCAGGAGGGGGAAAACGGTTACCTCTTTGAGAGTAATAATGT
>CAVBGA010000220.1:0-8243 GCA_963594675.1 Lachnospiraceae bacterium | reverse complement strand
GTGGCTCAGCTTGGTAGAGCGCTGCGTTCGGGACGCAGAGGTCGCAGGTTCGAATCCTGTCGCTTCGACTTTGGCAGGGGCACCGTAAGTTCTATGAATTAGAGCTTGCGGCGTTTTTTTTATGTGTTTGTACAACCTTTTGAAATTGTTGTACGGGAAAGTTTTTTAGGGATCGCTTAGCACATAAAAATCTGCAGAAAATTGTTTTTGTTAGGGAATTTAGGGGAAATGGACAGACTTTGTCTGTTTGGTGTTGGAAAAGAATTAAGGAGTTTGCCTATGCTATTAACGAAAGAATGTGATTATGCAATTCGCATGGTGCGTGCCCTGAAGGATGGGGACAAACTAAAAGCTCATGAGATTTGCGAGAGAGAATCGATTCCGGAAGCATTTGCGTATAAGATTTTAAAAAAATTGGAAAAGGCAGGAATTGTTAAAGTAGTGCGGGGATTGCGAGGCGGTTGCGTTTTGCTTAAAAATCCTGGGGAATTGTATTTGTATGATATTATCCTTGCAGCGGAACCAGATTTTGCTGTGACAAGATGTGTTTATGAGGAATGTATACGGAATACTCCTGAGGAACCTTGCGCAGTGCATAACGAAATGCTGAGAATTCAGAAAGTCCTGGAAAAAGAGCTTAAGCAGCATACGCTTGCTGAGATTTTGACAAAGAAGCAGGAAACAGCAGTATGATTGTGCATGGACTGCAAAAACTAACTTTGCTGGACTATCCGGGAAAGGTAGCTTGTACTTTATTTACCGGCAATTGTAATTTCTCATGTCCTTTTTGTCAGAATTCAGGTTTGGTCTTGCATCCTCAGGAGGAAAATGTAATTGCGGATGAGGATTTATGGGCTTTTCTGGACAGAAGAAAGGGCATTCTCGATGGCGTTTGTGTGTCTGGTGGAGAACCAACATTACAAACGGATCTTGCAGACTTTTTATATCGCCTTAAGGAAATGGGATATCTGGTAAAAATAGATAGCAATGGTCAAAAACCTGATGTATTAAAAAAACTGGTTGGTGAGCAACTTGTGGATTATATTGCTATGGATGTGAAAAACTGTAAAGAACGTTATGGAGAAACGGTAGGAATTTCCGGATTTTCTGTGGATAAGGTTTCTGAGTCAATTGCATTCCTTTTGGAGGGGAATGTTGATTATGAATTTCGGACAACTGTTTGCCGAGAACTTCATAGCAGAGAGAATTTACGAGAGTTAGTGGAGTGGATTGCTCCTTGTCGAAGATATTATCTTCAACAATATAAAGAGTCCGACAATGTGATTCGACCAGGCTTTACCGCCTATAGCGATGATGAAATGAAGGAAATCGCAGATGAACTAAGGGAAAAGCTTGCCTGCGTGACACTCAGGGGGATTGACTGATGACAGAAGAAATGCATGAGAAATATATGCGGGAAGCCTTGAAACAGGCAAAAAAAGCAGCTAGTTTAGATGAAGTGCCCATTGGATGTGTCATCGTATATGAAGACAAGGTGATAGCAAGAGGATATAATCGAAGAAATATAGATAAGAATACCTTGTCTCATGCAGAATTGACGGCGATAAAAAAGGCCAGTCGTGTCTTAGGAGACTGGCGCTTGGAAGGCTGTACTATGTATGTGACCTTGGAACCTTGCCAAATGTGTTCTGGAGCGATTGTTCAAGCGAGAGTGGATCGTGTAGTGATTGGTTGTATGAATCCGAAAGCAGGTTGCGCTGGTTCTGTGCTGAATCTGTTGGAAATGGATGGATTTAATCATAAAGTGTCGGTGATCAGGGGGGTGCTGGAAGAAGAATGCAGTACCATGCTGAAGGAATTTTTTAAAAAACTAAGAGAAAGAAAAAAAGAGGAAAAGAAAAGACGCAAGGTTGACGAAAAAACATCTTCGTGTCATAATGACTAGGTGCAAATATAGTAGCATTTGCATTAATTATGGGGAGACGTATCGAAGTGGTCATAACGAGCTTGACTCGAAATCAAGTTGTCGGGCAACCGGCACGTGGGTTCAAATCCCACCGTCTCCGTTTGAAATTTAAGAAAAAAGAAGGCAGATGCAATAATGGTTGTGTCTGTCTTTTTTTGAAAAAATAAATTGTCGGCCGGAGCGTGTTCCTCCGGGAAAATCTAGAAAGTGAACCGAGACACCTCCGATACGGGCAAAACCGCACTCTTCGCAGAACCGACAATTTATAATCTCATTATATCATAAAATTACAATAAAAAAAGGAGCAGCAATCATAGCTACTCCTGAAAAATCTTTTTTCCGTGCGCCGCCCATCGAACATCCTCCACGAACGTTACCTTTACAGTTAACTCGGCCCAGGCACCCTCACGGCACACAAGATGGTCTGCTTAGTGCTGCTTCATTCCTGACCTGACACGGTTCACAGGTTCCTGTTGCGCGAGACCCAGACGTCAACGCCACTTATAAAGGGCAGCTCCGCAAAGCAATGGCCTCAGTTTGGCATCACCCCTGCTGTAGCGGATTGCAGGTATAGGGCACCGCTAACTCCCCGGCTGCACGGACCTTGATTATAACCTGTATTGCTAGAAAAGTCAATAGATTATGACAAATACAGTAGGTGGTGGACAGCTTTTGTTAAATAAGTTATAATTAACATGCCTGTTTTTGCTTTGTCAGAGCGGACAGGGAATATAACTAGATAAAATTGTAGTGTGAAACATAATCAGGGATGTGAATGCAAAGTTGAAAAACATGGGAATTCACCAGGAAAAAGGATAGGATGTGATCATTTGAAGAGAATCGGGTTATTAACTAGCGGCGGAGATTGTCAGGCTTTGAATGCGACCATGAGAGGTGTGGTAAAAGGGCTGGCACATAATGTAGATGATTTGGAAGTGTATGGTTTCCTTAATGGATATAAAGGCTTGATTTACGGAGAATATCGTCTTATGACGACAAAGGATTTTTCCGGAATTTTGACAAAGGGCGGAACCATTATTGGTACTTCTCGTCAGCCTTTTAAAGAAATGCGCAATCCGGATCCGAATGGTTTGGATAAAGTGGAAGCTATGAAGCAAAATTATTATAAGCTAAGACTGGATTGCTTAGTGATTCTTGGGGGAAATGGTACACAGAAAACGGCAAATCTTCTTAGGGAGGAGGGATTAAATATTATTCATCTTCCTAAGACAATTGACAACGACATTTGGGGCACAGATATGACCTTTGGCTTCTATAGCGCTGTAAATATTGCTACAGAGGCGATTGATTGTATTCATACAACGGCGGCATCTCATAATAGAGTTTTTATTGTAGAAATTATGGGCCATAAAGTTGGTTGGTTGCCACTTTATGCAGGTATTGCAGGCGGTGCAGATATTATTTTGCTGCCGGAGATCCCTTATGATATAAAACAAGTGATTAAAGCAATTGATGAGCGTTCCAGAGCAGGTAAAGGCTTTACAATTATTGCTGTGGCAGAGGGAGCTATTTCTAAGGAAGATGCTGCTTTATCCAAAAAAGAGTACAAGAAAAAGCTGGAGAAGCGTCCTTTCCCGTCAGTGTCCTATGAGATTGCGGAAAAAATAAAAGAAGAGACGGGCTTGGAGATTAGAATTACTGTTCCTGGTCATACGCAACGTGGAGGTAGTCCATGCCCTTATGATAGAGTGCTCTCCACTCGTCTGGGTTCTGCCTGCGCGCAGATGATTTTGGATCATGAGTTTGGATATATGGTGGGTATTGTAAATGGCGAATGCAAGAAGGTGCCATTGGAAGAAAGCGCGGGGAAATTAAAAACTGTTCCTCCACAGTGCCAGGAAGTACTGGAAGCAAAAAGAATAGGTATCAGCTTTGGAGATTGATACGAAGGATATATTGTTACAAGTTAGCCCTCTGCTTAATGTGCGGAGGGCATTGAAAACGGAAGATAAATAGATGCAACAAAATTGGAAAATGAGGATACATATATGAGTTATGTGGCTCTATACCGTAAATTTCGCCCAGATACATTTGATGATGTAAAGGGACAGGACCATATAGTAAAAACTTTAAAAAATCAGATAAAAGCAAATCGAATTGGTCATGCATATCTATTTTGTGGTACAAGAGGAACAGGCAAAACAACGGTTGCAAAAATATTTGCTAAAGCAGTAAATTGTGAACATCCGGTGGATGGAGCCCCTTGTAATGCATGTGCTATGTGCCGTGGAATTAAGGATGGCACTTCCATGAATGTTATTGAAATAGATGCTGCATCTAATAATGGTGTGGATAACATTCGTGAAATTCGTGAATCTGTGGAATATCGTCCTACTCAGGGAAAATATAAAGTATATATAATTGATGAGGTGCACATGCTGTCGACGGGGGCCTTCAATGCGTTGTTGAAAACATTGGAAGAGCCTCCTTCTTATGTGATTTTTATCCTAGCTACAACGGAAGTACATAAGATTCCTATTACCATATTGTCACGTTGTCAACGATATGATTTCCGAAGAATTACGATAGATACAATTGCATCACGGCTGGACGAGCTGATGAAAAAAGAGAAGGTCCAGGTTGAGGATAAGGCTATTCGGTATATTGCTAAAGCGGCGGATGGATCCCTTAGAGATGCCTTAAGCCTGTTGGATCAGTGTATTGCATTTTATCTTGGGGAGACGCTTACCTATGAACATGTATTGGAAGTTTTGGGAACTGTTGATACAGAGGTGTTCAGCAAGCTCTTGCGCTTGATCCTTGAGAAGAATGTTACTGAGGTGATTCGAACCTTAGAAGATATGATCATTTCAGGAAAAGAAATGGGTCAGACAGTCACAGATTTTATTTGGTATCTTAGAAATATATTGCTTGTTCGATCGGCGCCAGATGCGGAAGAAATAATTGATATTTCTTCAGAAAAGAGGGAGCTTCTTGTGGAAGAGAGTTTGATGATCGACACGGATACATTGATGAGATTCATAAGGATTCTATCGGATTTGTCCAATAGCTTGCGATATGCGTCACAAAAACGTGTTATGGTGGAAATTGCCTTGATTAAAATGTGTCGTCCATCTATGGAGACTAATATGGATTCTATATTGGACAGAATCAGGTCTTTAGAGGAACAGATGGTAGAAGGCGTAGTTCTGACAAAAGCTAATGCTAGGTTCGGAAATGCTTCTGAAAGCTTTTCTGCAAATGGGGCTGATGTGGAAAATGAAACAGAAAGAACACATGTAAAACCGATTCAAACGAAAGCAGAAAAAGCAGCACCGGAAGATTTGCAGCAGATAAAAAAAGAGTGGCGTATGATTGCTGGGCAGACGGAAGGAAGATTGAAGGTGCTTCTCACTACAGCTAGTCCAAAATACAATGGCAACACAGGAGAAGCAAAACTTTATATAGAATTTTCGAATAATCTCGCGCAATGCTATATTGGCGACACAGAAGCGGGGGTTTTAGCAAAACAGGAGCTTCAAAATATTATTGTGAGTAGGATAGGAAAGAATATAGATATAGAATTTGTGCTTGCTCAGCAGGAAAATAGTAAGGTCTTGGCAGAAATTGCGATTGATGATATATTAAGAGACAAGATTCAAATGGAAATTGAAACAGAAGAATAAAATTATGGAGGTAATAATGGCAAAACGTGGTGGATTCCCAGGCGGAATGGGTATGCCGGGAAATATGAATAATCTTATGAAGCAGGCGCAGAAAATGCAGAAGCAGATGGAGGAACAGCAAAAAGCACTGGAAGCGAAAGAATACACAGCGACAGCTGGAGGCGGTGCTGTGGAGATTACGGTTTCTGGAAAAAAAGAGATTACAAAAGTAAAACTTGCTGAGGAGGCTGTGGATCCTGATGACGTTGAGATGCTGGAAGATATGATTATGGCAGCTACAAATGAAGCACTTCGTCAGATGGAAAAGGATACACAGACAGCTATGTCAAAACTGACAGGTGGACTGGGAGGATTATCCTTCTAATATGGAATACTACAGTGGACATATAAACAATTTGATTGAACAATTGTCCCGATTACCAGGTATAGGTGCGAAATCAGCTGGTCGTCTGGCTTTCCATATCATGAACATGCCGGAGGATCAAGTGCAGCAGCTTACGAAGGCGATAACAGACGCCCGACAGAATGTTCGATATTGTTCGGAATGTTATACCCTGACTGATGATAAAAAATGCCCGATTTGTAAAAATCCCAACAGAAATCATAAACAAATTATGGTTGTGGAGAATACTAGAGACCTTGCGGCATATGAAAAAACAGGCAAGTATGAGGGTGTTTATCATGTTTTGCATGGAGCGATATCACCTATGTTGGGGATTGGGCCGAATGATATCAAATTAAAAGAATTGATGACAAGGCTGCGAGATGATGTTGATGAAGTGATTGTTGCGACAAATTCAAGTCTTGAGGGAGAGACTACAGCCATGTATATCAGTAAATTAATCAAACCCACGGGAATTAAGGTGAGTAGAATTGCCAGTGGTGTTCCTGTAGGTGGAGATTTGGAGTATATTGATGAGGTTACCTTGCTTCGTGCTTTGGAAGGGCGTGTGGAGTTATAAGGAGACAGAAGTCTGGAGAGAATTGAAGGGCAAAGTAAAATGAATTTTATAAAAAGATACATTCAGACTCGCTTTGGAAAAAAGCGTCCTCGTAAAAGAAATGAAGATGCAGAGAAAGTTAGCAGGATTAGGAAGAAGCGGAGAAAATGCAGATATAAAATAAATTTTATATTTCCTGTGTTGGCGGTGGTGCTGCTTGCTTTATTTTTGATTACAGTATATAAGAATTGGTGCTATAGAAGCTATCGTGTGCTTTCTACAAGTACACAGGAAGATACGCAATCCACAGATTATACGCAATTAGGAGATTATCTCCTTAAGTATACTTCCGGAAGCGCAAATCTCCTTGATATAGACGGCAATAGTATGTGGTCCGAGACTTACGAAATGTCGGATCCTGTTGCAGAGGTTTGCGATTCTACAGCGGTAATTTATGACCAAAAAGGAAATAATATGGTCATTGTGGGGGAAAGCGGAAAGATTGGCTCAGTGAGTACGGATAAACCAATTCTTAAAGCACGTGTAGCTTCTCAAGGAGTGGTGGCAGCCATTTTAGAAGATGGAGACACCACTTGGGTTAACTTTTATTCAACAAAAGGTGAAGAGATTGCAACAGCAAAGACACGTGTGGATAGTCCAGGCTATCCTGTGGATCTTTCGGTTTCGCCAGATGGACTATTGATTATGGTGTCGTATATGTATGTAGAAGATAGTAAGACGACGAGCTATGTAGCTTTCTATAATTTTGGAGATACTGGACAGGACCAGGTAGATAATATCGTCAGTGGCTATACTTATGCTGATACCCTGGTTCCGCAGGTGCAATACCTTCAAACGGGGTTATCGGTAAGCTTTTCGGATGCTGGATTTGTTATTTATAAGGGAAAACAGATCCCTAAGGTTAGCAAAGAAGTGAAAGCGGATAGCGAGATTATCAGCACATTCTATGATGATGAACATGTGGGCATGATATATAAAAGTGGGGACTCGAGTGATCAGTATACTTTAGTGGTATATGATACGAAGGGGAATCTGAAAGTAGAAGAAAATTTTGATATTGAGTACACAAAAATTAAGATTAGCAATGATCAGATTATCATGAATAATGATTCTCAAATAGCAATATATAACATGAATGGCCATAAAAAGTTTAGTGGCACCATTAAAGAAGGAACAATTCAGGATGTGTTTCATGTGGATGGCAACCGATATCAAGTGGTTATTGATAGTGGAATCGAAACCATTAAGTTAAAAATGTAGTTAATACAACTCCCTGTCATGAAGACGGGGAGTTTGTCTATAGATGTGAGGTGATAAAGGTATGGGATGGTTATTCTGGGTGCTTTTAATATTTACGATCCTTATGGCCATCAGGGGTGCTGATAAGGGCTTTTTGCGGATGGCACTTTCTTTGGCGTCGATGGTTATAATTATGCTACTTGCCTCCTGGCTGAATCCTTATGTGGGCAGTTTCATGAAGACTACACCAGTATATACGGTGGTAAAATCAGAGTGTGGCAATTTTTTTGAGAAGAAAATTTCATCATATGAAAATGATGAAGGCCAGGGAATGTCAAAGTCAGATCAAATTACAGCTATTGATGCACAAGAATTTCCGGAAATCATCAGAAATGCGCTGAATGAAAATAATAATTCGGAAATATATGATTTGCTTGGAGTATCGGATTTTGTTGACTACTTGTCTGG
>CAVBGA010000219.1:0-16278 GCA_963594675.1 Lachnospiraceae bacterium | reverse complement strand
AATGAAGATGATGCCGTGATGGTAGATATGGGCGGCACCACAACAGATATTGCCTTGATTCGAAAAAAACAGCCGGTAACGGAAAAATCCGGCATTAATATTGGCAAGTGGAAAACTATGGTAAAAGGCCTGTATGTGGATACCTTCGGTTTAGGCGGTGACAGTGCCATTCGCTATAAGGATGGACAACTCTATGTGGATGTGCGCCGCGTGATTCCCTTGTCCCTATTGGCCAAGGAACATCCGGAGGTGACAAAGAAGCTGGAAAATCTGGCTGGTCAGAAAAAGACTCATACCCGAATGATTCATGAATTCTATGTATTGCAAAAGGATCTGGAGGACAAGTCAGTATATACAGAGGCAGAGCAGAAAATCTGTGCTCTTCTGAAGAAAGGTCCCCTTATGGCTCAGGAGTTGGCAGAGGCCATTGGCACGGATGTTTATCTTTTGCATACGGAAAGGCTGGAGGATGAGAATATCATCATGAAATCTGGTCTTACTCCTACCGATATGATGGTAGTAAAAAAGGATTTTACGATTTATAAGGCAGATGCAGCTCTGGCAGCCATTCGTTATGTAGCGAGAAATGTAAAAGAAGAGGCAGAAGAAATTCCGGACAAGGTATACGACTTGGTGGAAAAGAAAATGTATTGCAATATTGCAAGAATCCTGCTTCAACAAAAATTCCCTAAAAAACTTCGGACTACAGGAAGTAAGGAAATAGAAGAATTTATTAGCTGGTGTTATGAGGATGCCAAAGACCGCTTGGAGAATAAAAGAGATGACTGGATGACAGCTGCCATTACCACCACCATGCCTATTGTGGGGGTAGGTGCGCCCATTCATGTATTTCTCCCCAGGGTAGCTCAGCTTCTAGGCAGTCGTGCCATTATCCGGCAGAATGCCTCAGTGGCCAATGCCTTGGGAGCTATTGCCAGTCAGATTGTCACAAAGGTTAGATTGCGCGTGAAGGCGGAGTACAAGGCCACTTTGGTGGAGGGCTATTCTGTGTATGAGGGAGAGAAACGGTATCTTTTTGAAGAACTGGAGGAAGCGGTTGCCTTTGCCAAAGAATTGGCCGAAAAGCAGGTCTTAGAAAAGGCGAAAAAACAGGGGGCATCCGATCATCCCAAGGTCACAATTTCTGTGGAAAATATCAGTAACGGCGCTGTGGGAGCGGATATTTTCTTCGAAAGTATCGTTGAAGCCACCGCTACTGATGAGTTTGTCATTGCTTAGAGAAAATCTGCAGCTGATTTCTAGGAAACTATATAGTAATAAGTGTTGCACTGTATTTCAGCCAGCTTTCACATTGATACTGGGTGAGAAATTCCAGACAATTCGTATTTCCCGTAAGATCTGCTGTAAAATAGGCCAGACAGAGGTCTGAGGAAGCATTTTCCAAAAGTTCATAGCTATTTTTTAGAAATAAAAGAATTTCACGGGAGGAGCCCAGTTGCTCCTCTTTTCTTTTGCTCAGAAATTCTTCAAAAACTCCAGCTATCTCTTCTGAAGTGAAATAGCGATGGATTCTGCAGGAATTTAAAATTTCCTCCAGAAGGCGGATGGTGCGAACTTCCAGAATTTTTTCAGAAAGAGAGAGGAGATCATGGTCTTCTTTAATTTGGTTGGCCTCTTTTCTCTTCTGAATAAAATGGGCCAGTTGCTCTGCCGCAGTATCCCCAGAGAGAGTAGTTCCGGAAAGCATAGAGAAGAATTGCTCCTTTAAGTCTGTGAGACGTTTTCCTTCTTTTCCTTTTTCAAGAAATTCATCCATCATAAGGGCAGAGCGGGAAAAGAGCATGGCGGCAATGGCAATGGCTTCTGTGGTGTCCCCTTTTTTTAGATTTTCTTCATTTTTCGCGCTGAAATAATTTCCCTGGGCAAAATCTTCCGTATAAGAGGAAAATAGCTGATAAAAAAGATAAAAATTCCGGCTGATTTCCTGGTGCTGCAGGTATTGCAGACAAAGTTCTTCCTCTACAGGCAGCTGCATTTCCTCATAGGACTGCAAAATTAGGGAAAGATCTTCCCAGCCCCGGGCTGTGACAAAGGAAGTTTGTCCTTCCTTGTTTTCAATAGCATAAAAGGAGTCTGGGTAGAGCTTTAAAAAGGACAGAATGGCAGGATGGATCTGATGATCTCTGGCATAATCCAGCCAGGCATCCAGATCCGCCTCGATGGCCATATTTTTGACGCGATCCAGGGTAACCATATCAAATTCCCGAACAGAGCGGTTATATTCCGGGGGATTCCCGGCGGCAACAATCAGCCAACCATCAGGAATTTTATGGCAGCCGAAAGCCTTATTTTGCAGAAGCTGCAGCATAACCGGAGCTAGGGTTTCGGAGACGCAATTCATTTCGTCGATAAAAAGAATTCCCTTTTGACATCCCGTATCCTCCATACAATCATATACAGAAGCAATAATCTCGCTCATGGTATATTCCGTTACGGACACTTTGTGCCCCTGATAGGTCTTTTCTTTTAACATAGGAAGTCCCACAGCACTTTGCCGGGTGTGGTGGGTCATGGTATAGGAGACCAGACCGGCATTTTCTTCGGTGGCAATCTGCTGCATAATGGCGGTTTTTCCAATACCGGGAGGACCAATTAGCAGAATGGGACGCTGCTTATTTACAGGGATGCGAAGCAGTCCCTCTGCAGTTCTTCGACTATAGGCCTGTAAGGTTCTTTTAATCTCTTCTTTTGCCTTTTGTATGTTCATATCGTATCCTTTCCCAAAGTCAGGTGAGTTCACCGATTCTTTCCAGACAGAGACAGATGGCCCAATCTGGAATGGTATAATTTAAGAAATTTTTATTCAAAAAAACAAATGCAGTTTCATAGGAGGGTTGCTCTTTGGGGTAAACGCCGTCACCGTCTGTAAAATAGAGCAGTCCTTTTAATTGGTGAAAATGCCCCTCTTCGATTAATTGGTCCACATAGCGAAAGACCGGGGTGAAATCCGTTCCTCCTCTGCCCACAATGCGAATCTGTTTGATGTAGTGATCCCAGTCTTCTAGAGATGAAATGATGGCATGATTCTGAATCATGGAGTCGCATTGAATGATATGGACATTCATGTGGCGGAAAAAGTTCTCTTTGTCTGTAAGGATCCGACAGGTTTCCGCCAGAAATCGGGCTACAATCTGGGTGTCGCAGGAGCCGGAGGTATCAATGGCAATGACTAATTCCTGGACCTTGTTGGTTTCTGCATATTCCAAGGGTTCGATTAAAGGCATATTTTTGTAATGCTGTAAACCATAAAGATAGTAGATATAGTCAAAGCTATCCAGATCCAGCTGCATTTCCTCACCGCTGACGGTTAGCCTGCGAAGGTAGGCGCGAAAATCATATTTGGCTTGTTTCTGCAGCTCTATTCTTTCCATACGACTTCCTGGTTTTAAACCAAAATGCCGGTGGCTGGGCTGAGGGGCAGCGAAGGCAGAAGCGGTAAGCTGGAATTTCACCGCTTTTACCGGGTGTTCCGGGTCATACCAAAGAGAATGATCATCTAAGGTAAAAAGATCCGCGATTTCCGCATAATATTCCCTGTTTTTCTCATGCATTTGCTGATTAAAATAGGCATAAACCTTTTCTGGGATAGTAAGTGGCAAATCCGTTGGAAGCTGGGAAAGAAAGAGCCATCTTTCATCTTCCCCAGGATTTGTGCGTGAGGGCTTGGCTTTGGGATAGAGGAGCTCCTTTTCGATGGCGAGAGCGGCAATATCGCAGGAAAGATTCCATAACTGCTGGTGTCCCTTTTCTTTCTTTTCTTTTCCCTTCTCCCTAAAGTTTTCTGTATATTTTGCATTTAGATGACCAAAAGCGGCATGAATCATCATATGGAGTAGTAATTTTTCCGATTCTTCCATACGGCCCTTATTTAATAACTCTTTGATTTGCTTTGGGGCATAGTAGATGGTCTTGCCATCGGTTCCACTTTGTTCTTTTTCTGTTTTCTGGAAAGAGAAGGAAGAAATCACAAAACGCAATTTGGGTAATTTCGTAAAAAGCTGGATCTGCATTTGGCGGAAAACAGCTGAAAAATCTATGGGAGCTGTATTAGAAGGGACTTCTAAAGGATTTGTAGATGTATTTTGTAATAGGAGAGGAGATTTTCCATAAAGAGCTTCTGCCAAATAGGAGCGCATGCCAATGGAAACAGAGTCTTCCTTTATGGCACGCTGCAAATCCTCTGTGGGGATGGAATATATTTGAAAAAAATTCGCCAGCTCTGCAAGATTATCTTTTTGTATCAATTTAAGAAAGGTCTGATAGCGATAAGGCGGAATTTGATTTTTCTCTTCTTTCACCACAAAATCTCCTCTTTGTTTTCTGTTACTAGTTATTCTTATTGCATATTTTACCTCAGATTCCCCTGAAAAGTCCTGATAATTTAGCAAAAAAAGAAGAAAAATATAAATTATTTTAGGGATAAATATTTTGATGTAAAAAATACTTGACTAGATGGATAATATCTGTATAATAGCGGGGGGGGTATCAGAGAACCTGATATCCCATTAATTATGTTATTGATTATGAAAGAAGAAAGGGAGAAGCATGAAGAAAAGAAATGAAATGGCAAAGAAAGTCATCGCTCTTGCTACCGTAGCAATGCTGACAGGTAGTCTGGCTGTTCCTTCTGTTAATGTTACTGCATATGCAGATGATACAGAAGATGCAATCGTTGAAAACAACGACGCTGAGAGCCAGGCAGACGAGGCTGAGGCTGTTGAGGCTGAGGAAGCTACAGAAGAGACAAACGAGAGTCTTGCAGATGAAAGCGAGGAAATCGTTGAAGAGTCTGATGAGAGTCTGGTAAATGAGTCAGATGACTCCGATGTAACCCCTCCTTTGGATGAGGTTAAGGTAACTAATGTATCTCTGGGAGAACCCACCGGAGAAGGTCTGTCTGAGGATATTACAGCTACTCTTACTTTGGAAAATTATCTGGAAGATGGTTTGACATATCAGGTAACAAATCGCCAGGATGTGTCTGGTGATGTAACTTACGAGAATAATACAGCAACAATTTCAGGATTGAAATATGGTGATCATGTAAAGGTAATGCATGGAAGTGAGATCATTAAGAATTTCAAGGTGCTGTCTGACCATCTTTTAAATGGTGATTTCGAGACCTGTACATCTTTTGGTTCCGTAAATACTACTGCAAAATCTGGAAGTAGTGTTTATGGATGGCATACTACAGCATCTGACTATTGTATCGAGCTGCAAAAAGAAGCTCTTTATAGCCTGAAACCTTCAGATGGTGAGGTTTATTGTGAGCTGAATGCGACTCAGTTTTCCAGTCTGTATCAGGAAATTAGCGTAGAGCAGGGAGAAATTCTTGATTGGGCGGCTTGTCATGCTGGTATCGATAGCAGTGCAACAGATACTATGGCCATCGTTGTAGGCCCGGCGCTTCCTGCAGGAGAAGAGTATACAAAGGCAAGTGCAAGTGAGGATGATCTCTTTGCAAAAATTGTTGCTGCTGCAAAGGAACAAAACACAAGCCTTACCGTAGGAAAAACGTATTATGTAACTTACAATGGAACCGAGTATCAGGTAACTATTGCTACCGACGCAAAGGCATGGGGAAGTTACCAGGGTGCTTACACAGTGCCTAGCGGAGTAACAGAGGTAGTATTTGGCTTTTCTGCAATTTCATCAGGCCGTAATAATGCTTGCTATGGTAACTTTGTAGATAGTGTTACATTTGCAAAATCTACCAGAACAAAAGTTGCTTTTTCCGGAAACTTTGATAAAACATATGATGGAAAAGCGGTAACAACAGATGGTCTTAAGTGCACAGCAGAAGATGGCACAACAGTATCCTTAACTGCAGAGGATTGTGAGATTACTTATTATAAAGTACTGGATGACGGCAGCCGTGAAAAACTTACTTCCGCTCCTACAGAGGCAGGAGATTATGTTATGGCGGTTTCTGTTAAGGGCAATAATGAGACCTATGTAGGCAGCACAGAGATTCCTTTCACTATTTCACCAGTTACATCACTTACTGCTAATGCTACTTTGAACAATGCAGGAACAGTTGATAAAAATGGAAACTATACAAAGACCTATGATGGTGAGGAAAGTGATCTGGATACAGATTCTCTTGAGTTTACTGATGCAAACAATGAGAAAGTAACTCTGGATGCTTCTGAGTATACAGGTGCTTGGTATAAGAAAAATGATGATGGAACTTATAGCAAGATGGATGGCAAACCTAGCGATGCAGGCGAGTATGAATATCGTATTGAGGTAACTTCCGGTAATTATAAGGGTTCAAAGACCTGCATTCCTCTTACCATCAATCCGATGGAAGTTGAGATCACTTTTGGTGTTAAGGATAGCCAGGAATATGACGGAACAACAAGAGTAACTTTCACCTCTGCTGCATATGTTGTAAAAAAAGGTACTAGCGAAGTAATCAGCGAAGACGCTGGAGTTGATTATGACGATACCAATGCTAATGTAGCTATGGAAAGCAAAAATGTAGGAACGAATAAGGTAACTTGTACTGGATTTGCCCTTAAAGGAGCGAAAGCAGGAAACTATAAATTAGTGGAACAGCCAAAGGTACATGATGTTACAGTTACACCAATCAAGGTTGCCATTACCGGACTGACAGCTAATGATAAAGTATACGACGGAACAACAAATGTAGAAGTAAGTGGAACTGCAAATGTAGTACGTTCTGGAAGCAATAAAGCACTTCCGGATAGCACAGGGCTTTCCGTGGTTAGCGGTACAGGAACTCTGGAAGATAAAAATGTAGGAGAATCCAAGAAAGTAACTTGCGCTGGATTTACTCTTACAGGAGAAAATGCTTGCAATTACGAGCTGGTAGAACAGCCAGAAGTAAATAATGTAAATGTTACAAAGGCAAAAGTCAGCATTTCCGGACTTTCTGTAGCAAATAAGGTATATGATGGCAGTGATGTAGTTACCAACTATGGTACACCAGTTCTCAATGGTGTTGTAGATGGTGATCAGGTAAGCATCAACACAGATGCCGTAACAGCAAAATATAACAATCCTAAGGCAGGCAATCGCAAGGTAAGCTTTACAGGATTTGCTATTGAGGGTGAAGATGCTGCGAATTACGAGCTGGAAGATGTTGCTTCAGTAAATGCAAGAATCACAGAGAGCATTCTGAATGCAAAGGGTACAGAGAAAAATGGTACTATGACCATTAGCTGGAACGAGATTGCCGGCGCAGATGGATATGATGTATATGCTCAGTACTGCAACTATAGCTTTACAAAGAAATCTCTGAATCAGGTAAAGAATGGCAGCACAGTTAAGCTGAATATCAAGAAAATCAATGGTAAAAAGCTGGATTCCACAAAGAACTACAAAGTTTATGTGGTTGCTTACAAGTGGGTAAATGGTGAAAAGGTTACACTTTCCAAATCTGTAAAATGCCATTTCGTTGGAAGCAAGAGCAAAAAAATGACCAACATCAAATCTATTGCTCTGAGCAAGACTGCTTACACATTAAATGCGGGCGAAACAGCAAAGATCAGTGGTAAAGTAACACTTGTCAACAGCAAAAAGAAAGGCCTTGGCGCTAATCATACAGCAAAATTCCGTTTCAAATCTTCTGATAAGAAGGTTGTTACTGTAGATAAGAACGGTAAGATTACTGCAGTAGGAACAGGAAAAGCTACCATCTATGTATATGCAAGAGATGGTAAGACAAAGAAAGTTACAGTTACTGTAAAATAATTTCGCAAGAGTTTTACTATATGTAGCAAAAACGAAGAAATGCGTTTATAGTAATGCAGCAGAAGCCCTGGAGCGGTAGCTCCGGGGCTTCTGTAAAAAAATAATTAAAAAACTGAAAAAGTCTGTTGACAAACAGGTGAAGTATATGTATAATAATCATTGTTGCGAAGGTCATTCGCAAGGATGTGCGTTTAGCTCAGCTGGATAGAGCGTCTGGCTACGGACCAGAAGGTCGGGGGTTCGAATCCTCTAACGCACGTTAATAAAAAATAAGAGCCATAACCTTTTAGGTTGTGGCTCTTATTTTTTACGAACCTACGGTTCGGATTCCAACGGTTCGAAGTCTCGGGGCCGTAGAACGGCCCCTCGGTCGGTTCGGCGGGAAAAAGGTTCGCAGAACCTTTTTCTGAAACCGCCTCACCCTCTAACGCAAATGCCGTAGGAGATAGGAGCTTATATAGGGAATACCTGACATCCCATGTTTGCGGTGATTCTGTTACACGACCAAAGTGTGGCCCAACGTGGATGGGATGCTGGGAAAAAGACCATTGCGTCATGCTTCTTAAGGCGCAGCAGGCTAGCTACAAGAATAAGTATCTGAGCTGCGCAGCAGTGAATCGATACTTGTTCTTGTAAATGAGCGCCTGCAAGACAGAAATTTTATATAATCTTAATTGACATTCTTATGTAGGAAGTTTTTAATGGAAGATATCTTAGTAGAATCGGGGGTAGAGCGTTATCGCGTCCAAGGGGGACAGTGACGGGATCCCTGCATATGAAAGAGGTGTTTATGGGAAAAAGGCATAAACGGCGAAAGCATGGTTTTCTAAAAATAATTTTGGCTGTATTCCTAATCTTTTTTGCGGCCGGCTTGGTTTTTATGATGGTCAGTGGGTATGGCAAAAAGATTATTTCCATGAAGGTGGAAGCGGATCAGCTGGTAGACGAGTCTACGGCGGAGACTTTTGTGCCCAGTCAGACGGGAACGATTTATGATAAGGATGGGAAGACTATATCGAAGTTGGTGGCGGATAAGAATGCCAGTTATGTGTCTTATGACAATATCCCGGAATATTTTGTTCGGGCAATGGTGTCCATTGAGGATAAGAAGTTCTATTCTCATGGCGGGGTGGATTATAAGGCGATTGCCAGGGCTTTTGTGGCTATGTTCAAAAATGGAGAGGTCACCCAGGGAGGCAGTACCATTACCATGCAGGTGGCGAAAAATGTATTTCTGACTAATTCCCGTACCTGGGAGAGGAAAATCGAGGAGATTTTTATTTCCTATGACTTGGAAAAGAAGTACAGCAAAAATGAGATTATGGAGTATTATCTCAATAATATTTATTTCGCCAATGGATATTATGGAATTGCTGCGGCTTGTAAAGGATATTTCAACTGTGAACTGAGTGAGTTGGATTTGTCGGAAATTGCTTTTTTGTGTGCGATTCCCAATAGTCCCACCTATTATGATCCTCTGGTCAATCCAGATCATACCATTACTAGACGAGATCTGATTCTGAAAAATATGCTGGAGGATGGCTATATTACGCAGGAGGAGTATAATCAGGCGGTGTCAGAGGATATTGTACTGAATCGGCCGGCTCAGTCCACTACGGATACCAATTATGTGGACACTTATACCTATCATTGTGCGACGGAAGCTTTGATGGAATTGCAAGGCTTTGAATTTCGCTATTCTTTTGATAATGATAGCCAGAGGGCGGTTTATGAGGAGAATTATGAATCTCTCTATGAAGAATGTCAGGCTCAGCTGTATTCGGGAGGGTATAAGATTTATACCTCCTTTGATATGGATCAGCAGGAGAAACTGCAGACGGCCATTGATAATGAGCTAAGTGAATTTACGGATACAGGAGATGATGGTGTATATTCCATGCAGGCCGCTGGTGTTTGTATTGACAATGAAACGGGACGGGTTACCGCCATTGTAGGAGGACGCAGTCAGGATATTCTTACGGGCCATACCTTTAACAGGGCTTACCAAAGCAAACGACAGCCGGGCAGTGCCATCAAGCCGCTTTTGGTATATGCACCTGCCTTTGATGCCGGCTATACCTTGGATTCTCGAGTAGAGGATGAATATTTCCAGGGTGGACCCAAGAATTCAGGGGGCTCTTACTATGGCAATATTAGCATTAAGGAGGCAATCGAACGTTCGTCTAATACAGTAGCTTGGAAGCTTTTGGATGAACTGACGCCTGCCAAGGGCCTGTCCTATCTGGAAAATATGCATTTTTCCAGTTTGGTAGGGGAGGATGAGACCTCGGCTGTTTCTATTGGAGGATTTACCAATGGCTTAATTCCTGTGGAAATGACGGCAGGATTTGCCACCTTGGAAAATGATGGTATGTATCGTGAACCTACCTGTATTGTGTCTATTGTAGATTATTCCGGCAATACCATTTATGAATCTGGTCAATCAGAGACACAGATTTATGAAACAAACTCCGCCAGAATGACCACAGAGGCTTTGGAAGGGGTTCTGGATTCTTCTATTGGAACGGGCTATGGTCTATCTTTGGACAATATGGCGGCAGCCGGTAAGACAGGAACCACCAATGATTCCAAGGACGGATGGTTTGTAGGATATACTCCTTATTATACCACCGGAATTTGGGTGGGATGTGACACACCGACGGCAGTGGATGGGCTTTATGGATCTTCCTATCCTGGTGAAATCTGGCAGACCTATATGAATGAAATTCACAGTGGCTTGTCCTATAAAGAATTTTCAAAACCAGAAAGTCATAGTTATTCTTCGGAAGATTACGATTCGGAGGAGGAAGTTACGGAGACGCCGGAGGCAACGGCAACAGAGACACCGGAAACAACTCCTTCGGAAAGTGTGACACCGGAAGCTGATAATTCCTCCGATGGGGATGATTCGGATGATGACGGCTGGTATGACGACAATAGCGATAGCGACAGTGACGACGATGATGACCTGGATCCTTCGGAGTTTGATAATTATGATAGCGATGATTATGGCTATGATGACTCCGCTGCCCGAGGAGAATAATCCATAGGATAATTTTGCTGTCTATAGGGAGATGAAATGGCTAATCGTCATATGTAATAGTCATATATAATAGGGACAATTTCCTTCAATTCAACCAAAAATTCCAGATGCATTAAAAAATTTCTTCTTATTAAAAGGAAAAATAAATGCTATAATAAACATGTAGTTTTGTTGGAAGGGAGGAAAAGATATGTTTCAGATCGGCGAGCTGATTATACATGGGACCAATGGTGTTTGTGAAGTTGCAGAGATTACCAAGCTTAGTATGCCGGGTGCAGACAATGACAGGATGTATTATGTTCTTCGGCCTTATTATCAAAAGGGCGGCAAGATATTCAGCCCTGTGGACAGTGATAAGGTATTGATGAGAAAGGTTATCACTAAAGATGAGGTGGAACAGTTACTTGAGGAGATGCCGACCATAGGGACTCTTTGGGTGGAAAATGAAAGACTCAGGGAGAATCAATATAAGGAATGCGTTCGCACAGGTGATTGTAGGGAATTGGTAAAGATCATTAAGACCTTATATACCCGCAAGATGGATCGTATGGCCCAGGGAAAACAGGTGACGTCGACAGATGAACAATATCTTAAAATCGCAGAGGATAGTCTCTATTCAGAGATGGCTATTGCCTTGGGAATTCCCAGAGACAAAGTGAAAGAATATATTATTTCTTACCTGAAAAAGTGGGATGAAGAGCAGGAAAAGTTAAAAGATAAATAGTATATAGAAAGAATGCTGATGCAAGATCAGAGAGAATTAGATGAGGACAGAACGGGATTGCCGGTGCTGTCCTTTTTCTTTTATGCCCAGCTAATAGGACTTTTATAAGGTAATTGTTAATTTGGCCGAAATGTATGGGAATCTGCGTAGAATTTTGCTAAAAAATGCAAAAATTTACAAATACCTACGATTCAAAAAAGATAGTTTTTTGGAATAAACCCCATAAATATAGGATTTGTTCGGACTTTTTTATCTATATTTCCAAACAGGATATATAAAGAGAAAAAATTATCTTGTTGCTATAATAATTACGACAACACACAAAGATGCTAGCGATAGCAGCAAAGAAAAAGGAGAAATTATTATGGATGCAACAATGGAAAAAAGAAAGGCGGCAGATCAAGTAAATCGCCCCAATGCGCAAAGTGAAGATTCATCAGAGAAGCCCTTAAGCTGGGGGACACGAATCGCTTACGGATGTGGTGATGCTGCCTGCAATATTGTTCTTGCAGGAATGATCAATTCCCTGTTGACTCTGTTTTATACAGATTATGCAGGTGTTTCCATCGCAACGGTAGGTTTGGTATTTTTGTTATCTCGTTTTTTTGACGGCACTTCCGATGTGATTATGGGTATCATTGTGGAAAAAACCCATTCCAAGTGGGGCAAGGCAAGGCCGTGGATCCTATGGACCTCGGTGCCATATGTAATCTTTTCTATCGCCTTATTTATGGTGCCGCAAACCAATGAGACCCTGCAGTTTTGGTATATGTTTGTCACCTATAATTTGCTGACAACGGTATGTTATACGGCAATCAACGTACCTTATGGAACTCTCTCCACCTTAATGACCAGATCTTCTAAAGAAAGAGATATGCTTTCTGTAGTGCGTATGTCTTTGGCACCGGTAGGCCGTCTGGTGGCGGTTACCTTTTCCCTTCCGGTAGTAAAACTGTTTGGAAATGATCAGGCAGCCTGGGTTAAGGCTATGATTATGTGGGCAGCCATTGCCTTTGTTCTTTTGGTTGTTTGTTTTGCAAAATGCAAAGAAACAGTTCATGTTTCTGTAAGTCAGGAGAAAAAAGCAAAAAATAAGGTGGGATTTGCTAAGAGTGCAAAATCCCTGTTGGGAAATGTATATTTCTGGGCTACTTTGATTCTCTGGACTGTTACCGTTGTTCAGCAGACACTGGTAGGAACCTTACTTCCTTACTATTGTAAATATATTTTCAATAACGATGATCTCTACAGTATCATCTATATGGGTGAAAATATTACCTTGATTCTGGGTGCTTTAATCTGTCCTATGCTTTTGAAGCGGTTTAATAAGAGAGATCTTTGTCTGGCAGGCTGTATCATTGCTGTGATAGCACAATTGGGTCTCATGGTGAACCAGCATAGTTTTACCTGGCTTTTGGCGGTAACAATAGTAAGAGCCATCGGTCAGGCTCCCATCACTGCAGTCATCTTTGGTATGATGGGTGACGTGGTAGAATATGGCCAATGGAAATTCCACATTCGTCAGGAAAGCCTAATCTTTGGTGGTGGATCTTTGGGATTTAAGATTGGAAGTGGCGTCTCAGCAGCCATCACTACATCTCTTTTAGGTATTGCTGGTTTCGTAAGCTCTGCAAGCGGCGGAGCTGCTCAGCCGGAATCAGCAAAGGCTATGATCATCAATATTTATCAGTATGGTATCCTGGGAATCTGGGTGGTAGCAGTGCTGGTACTTCTTTTCTACAAGCTGGATCGCCTGTATCCTTCCATTATGAAAGATCTTAGGGAGAGAGAAAAAGCAGGTACAATGTAGAAAAAAGCAGAAAAAAATGTAGCAAAAGGAATCTTGCTTTCTGGAACATAAGGGAAGGAAAGTGACTGAAGTTGGTTATAATCCGTCAGAAAATCAAAAAGTATTGACAATTTAACCGATTCTGTATTATAATCACTCTTGTAAAAAGAATTTACCCTTCAAAAATTTTTTTTACAAATTAATAACCCTTATTAATTATTTATACTCCCCTCGAAAAGCTATGGTAGCTCCCCTGCCATAGCTTTTCAACTATGAACAGCCGGACAGAGATGCCCGGCTGTTCATGCACAACAGTTAAGAATCGGAGGTATTCATGGCACGAGAGTTTGAGCTGGTGGCGCCCTGCCATTTTGGTACGGAGTCAGTATTAAAAAGAGAGATCACAGACCTGGGATATGATGTGATTCGAGTAGAAGATGGTAAAGTAACCTTTGGGGGCGATGCACAGGCTATTGCGGATGCCAATATCTTCCTGAGAACAACGGAGAGAATCCTTTTGCAGGTAGGCCAGGTGAAGGCTGTGACCTTTGATGAGCTTTTTGAAGCAGTAAAGGCCCTGCCTTGGGAGGAGTATATACCTAAAGATGGTAAATTCTGGGTGGCTAAGGCCACGTCGATTAAGAGTAAATTATTTAGTCCTTCCGATATTCAATCTATTGTAAAAAAAGCCATTGTGGAGAGATTGAAACGCTATTATGGAATCTCCTGGTTCGAGGAGACAGGGGACAGTTATCCCATCCGTATTACTTTTATGAAGGATATAGCAAGTATTTGTCTGGACACTTCTGGTGTTTCCCTACACAAAAGGGGCTATCGTATTCATACAGTGAAAGCACCTATTACAGAGACGCTGGCTTCGGCACTTATGGGATTGACGCCCTGGAAGGCGGATCGTATTTTAGTGGATCCCTTTTGCGGAAGCGGTACCTTCCCTATAGAGGCTGCCATGAAGGCAGCACATATTGCTCCGGGGATGAATCGCTCCTTTATAGGAGAGAATTGGAAGAATCTGATTCCAAAGAAATGCTGGTACAATGCTGTGGAAGAGGCACAGGATCTGGTGGATCTGAATGTGGAGACAGACATTCAGGGCTATGATATTGATCCTCAGGCGGTGAAGGATGCCAGAGAGAATGCCAAACTAGCAGGGGTGGATCATTTAATTCATTTCCAGACAAGAGAGGTGGCAGAACTTCGCCATCCCAAAAAGTATGGTTTTATTATCACCAATCCTCCTTATGGAGAACGTTTGGAAGAAAAGGAGGCCTTGCCGGGCCTTTATCGCCAGATTGGAGAGGCCTACCAGAGACTGGACAGTTGGTCTATGTTTCTGATTACCTCCTATCAGGATGCCGAGCGTTATCTGGGAAAAAAGGCAGATAAGAATCGGAAGATTTATAATGGAATGATGCGCACCTATTTTTACCAATATATGGGTCCCAGACCTCCCAAGAGGAAGGCCTAATGGGACCGGCTAAGAGGAAAGAGCCATGAAAAAACTGATATTTGCAACCGGAAACGCCGGAAAAATGCGAGAAATTAAAGAAATTATGAAAGATATGGATGTGGAGATCCTGTCTATGAAAGAAGCGGGAATCCATGTGGATATCGATGAAAATGGAACAACTTTCGAGGAGAATGCTATCATCAAGGCAAAAACGGTGCAGAAGGCCTGTGGAGAACTTGTTCTGGCTGATGATTCGGGCCTTGAGGTGGACTACCTGAATAAAGAGCCAGGTGTATATTCTGCTCGTTATATGGGAGAGAATACGTCCTATCACATAAAAAATAATAATTTGATTCAGCGCTTGGAGGGTGTCAGCGGCACAGACCGCAGTGCTCGCTTTGTATGCGTTATAGCAGCGGCTTTTCCTGATGGAAGCACCAAGACGGTTCGAGCTACCATTGAAGGGGAAATTGGCTATGAGGAAAGGGGAGAGAACGGATTTGGCTATGATCCCATCTTTTTCCTGCCGGAATATGGATGCAGTTCCGCTGAATTGTCCCCGGAAAAGAAAAATGAGATCAGTCACAGGGGAAAGGCTTTAAAAGAAATGAAAAAGGAATTAAAGGAGTATTTTAAAGCATGAGGGCCCTGATTGTCAGTGATACCCATGGATGGGCTTGCAAAATCAAGGAGGTTCTGGCCAGGACAGGGCCGGTGGATGCTTTACTTCATTGTGGCGATGTTCAGGGGGAAGAAGAGGAAATTGCCCAGATGATCAAGGGACCTGTGTATATGGTTGCAGGAAATAATGACTTTTTTTCTGAGCTGCCTGGTGAATTGGAATTTTGCCTGGAGGGACAGAAGGTGTTTTTGACCCATGGTCATCGCTACGGGGTAGCTATGGGCGTAGAGATTTTGCTTGAGGAAGCCAAAAGCCGAAATGCGGATCTTGTTTTCTTTGGTCATACGCATGTTCCTTTTATGCGTTCCTATGGGGAGCTTACCATTGCCAATCCAGGAAGTCTGAATTATCCAAGACAGAGGCCACGGGTGCCTAGTTATCTGCTTTTGGACTTGGATCAGACAGGAAAAAAGGAATTTCGTTTCTGTTATTTGGATTAAATGATTATAAAAGAGAGCCTATCAACAGAATAGTGAAATCCCTGAAAAATACGAAAAAAGATTTCGTGAAAAAATTGAAAAAATTTTAGAAAAAACTGTTGACAAGGTAGTGCTCCTGTAATATAATGATAAACGCGTCAGGCGATACGAAGTAATGACGTAGCAATTACGGGGTGTGGCTCAGTTTGGCTAGAGCGCCTGGTTTGGGACCAGGAGGCCGCAGGTTCGAATCCTGTCACCCCGATAGATATTGCCTTGCCTGATTGACATGCGGGTGTAGTTCAGTGGTAGAACACCAGCCTTCCAAGCTGGATATGTGGGTTCGATTCCCATCACCCGCTTGCATCTTGTTTGATGCATCGCTGTTACCGACATGGTACACTGTTTGTGCT
>CAVBGA010000218.1:0-13641 GCA_963594675.1 Lachnospiraceae bacterium | reverse complement strand
CATACATCTAGTATGTATGCTCAAAAGTATGGAATTGAAGAGTGCAAACCTACAAATCGCTATTATTATTCCAGAAGCGGCAATTCCATTTTGCATATGTTATTTTTTGTTCCGGAAGGCTGGCGCCATAATTGGATGATCACAGTGGCGGTAAGCTTTGTGGGAACCTTCGGTTATTTGACTGTATTTATGCCCTATTGGTTATCCAAATGTTATCTTTTGGTATTTATCATAGGTATGATGGGATGTCTTATGACCTTGCGAAAGCTCTTTAGTCTTTGGGGACGCAAAAGCATTGTGGTAAAGAAAAAGATGAACGAGGATGAGCTGGTTAAGATGTCTGTCAGCACTTATTCAAGGCTGATAAATAAAAAAGCCCTCTTTCATTGGTGTATGGTCGTGACGGCTGTTGTGCCTTTACTTTTGCTGATGTATTATGCCTATTGCAGTGATTTTCAGGCCCAGGGCCGTTATCTTATGCCTGGTCTGGTGGCCATTATGTACTTTATCAGCAAGGGTTTGGAGGAGATTATTGAGAGAATCGAGAGAAAAACAGGGAAAGACCTGAAAAAGAAGGCGACCATTCTTTTGATTATCTTATTGGCAGCAGGAATGCTCTTTACTTTCTTTATGGTATTTCTGCCGAATTATATTATATATCTGTAAAGTAGGGAAAAGGATTGCTCTAGGTTCTGGGGCGATCCTTTTTCTTTGCTATTGTCGATAATTTTCGGTGGCAGCTCCTATGGGGCCATAGTCGTGGCTTAGAGCATGCTTATAAAAGTCCAGTGGACAATAGAAAAGAGACGACCACATAAGTGATCGCCTCCTTCCCAGGAACGCTATAACTGTCGACGATGATACCGGAGAACTTAAATATGCACGGATTCGCTCCAGTCATCCTCGTCATATGAGATAGAGTCGGCAGCATCATCGGAATTAAAAGTAAAGCCACTAAGCATGGAATGATATCTTTCTTCCATAGAGAATTCATCTTCCTTGCTGGGCATAGGATTTTCATTGAGAAGTTTGCCAAGTTTTTTTAGAGGAGCCCACCAATTGGTTGTTGTAAGTTCTTCAATAGGAACGTCTCTGCGTCGTTTCTGTACGAAGAATCCCTGTGTCTCTACATATGCAGTAACAGATGCCATATCTTTATAGAAATTAGCACCTACATATTCAAAACTGAATAAAATCAAATCATTCAATTCGTAGAAGAACTGATTGCGAATTCCATGCTTCCAAAGAATCTGAAGAATCTCTGTAGGTGGGTTCAGATGTTTTTCGATAAAAGCTTCCCTTTCCTCTGGGACTACATAAATAATTTCCTGTACCTGTCTCATATTGTACGCCTCCTGTTGTCGTATGAAAAGCCGCGCTTCAACCATTCGCTGCTTGCCATCTGCACCGCAACAATAGCAGTGCAGACGATGGATAAGAATCCGCAATGATTATGGCAAGCATTTTCTTTATTATAAAATATTTCAGGTGGGATAGCAAGAAAATTGTACAGAATTTAAGACATTTTGTACAAAGAGTGAAAGATATATCATTTGTTTTTGTTGAAATTGTGTGATAAAATGTAACTATTCAGAATTATGAAAAGCGAGTAAGGATTAGAAAAATGACGGTGCTGGAGATAGTTTCTGAATAGTTATGCATTGAGAAAGAGAAATATATATGAGAGTAACAATTAGAATGATTGCAGAGAAGGCGGGGGTGTCTAGGGGCACAGTAGACCGGGTTCTTAACAATCGTGGACGAGTCAGACCCGAGGTGGAGGAGCGGGTCCGTGCCATAGCCGAGGAATTGGGCTATCGACCGAATCTACTGGGAAGAGCTCTTGGTATGAGTCAAAAGGATGTACGTATTGGGATGATTGTGCAACCGGGAAAGACAGACTTTATTGCTGAGCTTTTGAATTGGGCTAAGATGGCAGCGAGAAACTTTGAGGATTATGGCGGCAGTGTTATGTTCCATGTGAATGACAGTGTTTCTATAGAAGATACTTTAGAGGCCATTGATCGAATGAGGGATGAAGGAATTTCAGCCTTAGCCATTATTCCTCCCAGTGATTCCAGAATTGTAGAAAAACTTCAAGAATTGAAGAGAGAAGGTATCCCGGTTTTGGCTTTTAACTCTGATCTTCCGGAATGCGGACGATTTTGTTTCATTGGTCAGGATGCCTTAAAGGCAGGTCAAACATCAGCCTTACTTATGGGAGGCTTTTATCAGAATAAAAAAGCCAGATTTGCGGTTTTTTCCGGATATCAATCTACGGGAGCTTTGGAAGCACGACTTCGGGGGTTTTGCCAGGTGATTGGGGAAAATTATCCGGATATAGAGCTCTTGCCAACTTGTTATTGCGAGGAGGATCCCCAGCTTGCCTATGAGCAGATGAAAGAGCTGCTAAAGCTGGATGCTTCTATTGACGGTGTTTATATTACCAGTTACGGTGAGGAAGGAATTTGCAGAGCGCTAAAGGAAGTTGGACTTGACCAAAAGGTTTTTGTATGTGGAAATGACCTAAGTGGAGCAAATCTTGACCGTTTAAAAAGTGGGGAGATGAATCTCTTAGTAGGACAGGATGCGAAGGAACAGGCTGAGGGTGCTATATCTATATTGCAAAAACTTTTGTATTCTGGTGATTATCCGAAGGAGGAATACATCTATACGAATATCGTAATTAAAACAAAATATAATATATATTGATATATAAAAGAAAAGCGGCATATGCCGAAAAAACTTTTGAAAGTCAAAATATCTCCTTTACAATTCGTGACTCAGCCTATATAATGAGTTCGATATATTTTGATATGAAAATAGAGGAGGAGATATCATAATGAATATCAAAAAGATGGTTGCCGAATTTATCGGTACATTTGTACTTACAACTTTTGGTTGCGGAAGTGCAGTAGCAGCAAATACACTTCTTACAAATGCAGGACAGGGTAATGTTCCCTTGGCATTTTCAACACTGCTGATTGCTTTTGCTTTTGGTCTTTGTATTGTAGCAATGGCATATTCCATCGGCAATGTGTCCGGATGCCACATTAATCCGGCCGTTTCTCTTGGCGTTCTTATTGCTGGCAAGATGACGGTAGCTGAGTTCATTCAGTATGTGATTGCTCAGGTAATCGGTGCTATTGTAGGAGCAGCTGTTCTGGTTGTTTTCTTTGGAAGCAATGCTTCTCTGGGAACAAATGGATATGGTGCAGCAAGTGCATTGGGAATCACAGCACCGGTAGCTTTTCTGGTTGAGGTAATTCTTACTTTTGTATTTGTACTGGTTATCCTTGGAGTTACATCCAAGCCGGAATTTTCATCCGTTGCAGGTCTTGTAATTGGTCTTACCTTGACTCTGATTCACATTCTTGGTATTCCTTTTACAGGAACATCAGTTAATCCTGCAAGAAGTTTTGGACCAGCTCTTCTGGCTGGAGGTACCGCACTTTCCCAGGTATGGCTTTTCATCCTTGCTCCTCTTGTAGGTGCAGCGATTGCAGCCATTGTATTTCGTTATCTTTCATCTGAAAACTAATTAGTTAGGAGTCAGAAGCAATCTAGAATTGTAGAAGTTATTTACGGACCGATGCCTGGCGTATCGGTCCGTTTTACCATCATGCGTATTACTGTAAGGGTAAAGGAGAGGATTATGAACGAAGATATTGTAAAATCATTAAATCTTGAAATGGAAAATATCATCAAAGGTAAATATACACCGGAAGATAGATATAAGGCAGCGGAAGAATTAAAGGACAAGGCAGATACTCTCCTAAATCGAGGCAGCAATGATCTGGCAAGACTTCAGGTGGCTTGCTACGAAGTGATGGGCAATATGAAGGTGCAGCTGAGGCAGCCGGCGGAGGCGGAAAAGCTGTATAAGCAGATGAGGGAAAAGGCTGAGCTGATATTTAAGAAGGCTCCTTCTAAATATGATCTTACCATGGCTCAGGTAAATCTTCGCATGGGTATTTTCTACCAAACCTATTTAGGAATGAATGGGGTAGTGGGAAAACCTAAGGAATTGACAGAACAGCAGGGGAAATTAGTTAAGCTGATTACTGCTCTTTACAGTGACTGCCTGAAAATGCTGTCCAATAAAGTAAAAGCTGGTCAGCTGAAGGCCATTGATACCCAATCGAAATGTATGAGTAAGCTAATGCTTCTTTATGCGGCTCAGGGGAAATATGAGCAGTCCATTAAGACAGGAGATGATCTGGTACATATTGAGAAGCAGGTATTTCAGCAGACGGATGATGCCCATCATGCCCTGACCCTTTCTCAGGATATGAATTATCTGGCATCCATTTATTCCATTAATAAAGACAATAACAAGGCAATGGAGTTGATTGAGGACAGTATTTACGTGCTGGAAGACAAAGAAGAGCAGGCCCCCTTGGTTTTCGCTTTGCCTATAGCTGCTGCATGGATTAGCCTTGGCAATGTCTACAAGGTGCTTCCGGAGGAAAAGGAAAAGGCACCGGAGGCCCATGAGAAGGGATTGAAGAAGTTTGAGTGGCTGAATGCCCAGACCAATGGCCAGTATAAGGCTCAGGAGGAACAGGTGCGCAAGATGCTTGGCCGACAATAATTTGCCCTCAGCTTTTGCATTATGTAACGATATAACTTAATCATATGAAAAAAGGAGTTGTTGTAATGAGATACAATAACTCCTTTTTTTAAAGTTTATTTTGTTCCTAATATCCTTATATAGTATCACAGCAGACGATAGGCCATATAATCATTATCAGAATAGGTGGATACATAGTGTTTGCTGATGTAGGAACGTATTTTCTTGGGAAGGGATTTATAGAAATCCTTTCGATCCTTGGGAAGAATAAGCATTTCCGGAGGATCTGCAATGAGTTCTTCATAAAAGCGATCTTTGGCTGAAGAATCTGCATGAAAAACCGTTGTCTGGTAGATATAGTAGTTGCCGCATTTTCTCTGACTATCTAGATAAATTTTGGCTTCATTACCAAGTACCAGGATTTGATCTGAGCTTTCCGTCTGAGCCGTGATATAGCGCACAACCGAAGAATTCTCAGAACGACTACTGACCAGAGCTGTGTGGATATTGTCTGTGACTTCGTTTAAAGCCGTCATAGTCAGGGGTAGACAGATAAATAAACTATAAAGAATAAGAATCTGTAAGGGATGCCGCCGATTCTTCAGTCCTAACGTAGCATATTGGAAGGAAAGACAGATGGAGGGCAACAGGGGGCCTACAAGTAAAAGGCAATAATGTTTGCAATGACTTTTTGCCAGTAGAATCAGGACCATAGAAAAGATCAGATTCAGAAAAACGGCTGTCGGTATGGCTATTTGATAGATTCCTGCGTGTTCCTTCAGTTGATTCCTCAGATACATGCCACATATAATGACCAGCGGTATGATCAGGTAAGATAGAAAGACAAAAAAATACAGGATCAAAAGAAGGATATTTTCATAACCGGAGCGGATATATTTCAGGTTAAAATCAATGTAGCATGAAATAAAATCATTCCAGAGCCCAATCTTTGCCAACCAAATCAAGTAAGGGGCCAAGCCAATGGTCAAACCAAGGAGCAGGGTGCTGACATAAAGCAGGCAACGAAGAAATTTTCTTAATAAAAGTAATGTTACCATGATGGTAAGCAGATAAACCAGCAGACTGACTGCCATATCCAGCTTCAGCATGAGCACTTGACTGATACAGATTCCCGACAAAATCATCCGACCAAAGGAAGACTTATGGCAAATTAAAAATTCCAGAAAATAGTATTGGGCAACTGCTAGAAAAGGCAGAGCATATTCCTCTGGAAGATTGCCTCCGTCAAAAAATCGTATCAATTGCAGAATCGTGAAGAAAAGACTTACCAACCGAATAGAGTTATATTCACTAAACAAGCGGGTTGTCTTTAAGGAAGCATATAGAAAGACAGTCATAAAGATAACTTCAATGATCCATATACCCCATTGATGCTGCAGAAGATAGCCTAATGCATTTAGAAGATAGATGAGGGGGCCGCTATGAGCAAAGATATTCCGGTAGGGCAACTGGCCCTTTAACATCTGTTTGCCAATATATCTAAAAGCGGAGGAATCTGCATCGGACAATCCGGAAGAAAAAGGAAAAAGGGGACTGTTCAGAAGAATCAAAACAGAGACCAAAGCCAGTAATACCAGATTTCGGATGCGAAAATTGCGGTTACTTTCGTTAGCGTTCATTCTTTTTTATCTCTCTGTTAATCTGATAGAAATCCTGAACAGCCTTGATGCCGATTTTAGTGATTTTCTTCAGATTAATGGAATTCACACCACCTTGGCGAGGGCGGAAGGTGATGGGGACAAATCTTACCTTCTCCTTGGCATTCATAAAAAGAACGGTAAGCATTACATTTGATAAGTTAAATTGATGGGGAACCCGACCAATATGACCTTGTAACACATCTGCCGACATCAGTCGGAAGGGAGTATTGGCATCAGGAATACGCAGGTGAAAGATGACTCCTAACACAAATTTCAAAGTCTTGGTTACAAAAACTCTGGAAATGCCATCTTGTCTGTGCTTTCGATAGCCGATGATGACATCATATTGATGTCGATGTTTCCAGAAGGGACCAAACTCCTTCGGCAGAGTCTGACCATCGGAATCCGTTTGAAAAATATAATCTGCACCATGATTCAAGGCATATTGATAGCCATAGAGGAGCGTTGCGCCATGACCGGCATTGGGTTTGGTGAGAGGCAGCAACTGTGGTAATTCCTCTTTCAAGGAAAGAAGAATTTCATAGGTGCGGTCTTTAGATCCGTCATCAATGATAAGAAGACGGGATTTAGGACCAGTTTTTACCAACACCTGATGCCACTGCCTTGCTACAGTTTCAATGTTGGCTTCTTCATTGTATGCAGGTATTACCATATAAAGAGTATCCATAAAAATTACCTCATGACATAATTTACCTAATTATAGACCATGAAAAATGGGTGGTCAATTAATTCTTCTTTACGTTAACAGGCATGCCATTTACTTCAATCTTGTCATTTATAGGAATCACAAGACAGGTTCTGCCGTCCACTTCCTTTGTCTCCACCAGATCGATACGGTCAGGTTTTACCTTGATACTTACGTCAGCGGTTTCAATCTTGAATTGGCGGGTGTCTGCCACATTGTTAATAAGAATAGGAGTGTCGGCAGTGACCGATTCTGCAAAATCTTCCTGGAACTTTTGAATTTTTTCCTGGGGAACACCGCTGTCTTCTAAAACATCTCTGACTTCTGTTCCAGTTAAAGTGATAGGGTCTGGATTTTCCTTATTGATCTCAATAATTTCATTAAGATTTTCATGGAGATTCCTTACAGTTTCATAATCACAGTCTTCTCCAAGGGCTTCGGTAATCATAGTTTGAAAGGTTTCCTTTTGGTCACCGGCACTTAAAGGAGGAACACAGCCCAGAACCTCATTGACAAAGTCCGGATGGAGTTCTTCCGGCTTCTTGCTGTAGAAGAGGGTGCCGTGAAGGTCAGTGGCGCGGTCATTAAAGGCGGGGAAAAGGAAACCATTGGCAGGAGCTGCCACGATCCAATCCCGGATACGATCCTGAATGCAATTATTTTGTGGCTCATAAGCCAGACCTGCCTTTGATAGATTTACCGGGCAGATGGAACAAAGAATAAAATCATAAACTTGATCGGAGGCATCAAACATTTCCAGATTGTCAGAGGCTTTTCCAGGCACATCATAGACGGCACTGATCAGGATGATGTAATAATTCAGGTCATAAGAATAATGTTCAATGACCTTTCGAAAAAATTCGGAGGTCAGCATTTCATCTTTTAAATGGCATTCTCTTAATTTCATAAGAAGATCATGGCTGCCGCCTGGGGCTTCACTGGATAAGGGAAACTCCATATTCATAAGATTTTTTCCAAGAGATCCGGACAAGGTTTTCTTGAAAATATCAAAATATTTGAAGGCCTCTTCTTCCTGAAGGGAGCCGAAAGCCTCTCTATGCTCTAAAATAATATTTTTCTCACCGTCTACATAGCATCCACAGATTCTGCTGATGGTGCAATTTTCCGGTGTGAATTGTTTTCTGACTTCAAGTATCTCTTTTTTATTCATAAACTACCTCTTTGATGTTTTCGTAATTTTTGTTTTAACGCAAATAAAACTAATTGCAGGGAGCAATACTACAACGTTACAACAAAATAGGAATTCCTGCAAGATTAGTCTAGCATATTTTAGGGACTTGCTGTATCATGTTGAAGTGCGAAAGTTTTGTTAATACTTCCTTAGCAGCGATAAGGAAGATGAACTATAAATATATTGTGAATAGAAAAGAGGAAAATTATGATTCAGGATATTGCACCTCATAAATATGCTAATGAATACAAACCGCTTCCCCCCAATGAGGATTCCTTTGCTATCTTTTTTCAAGATGGCAAGGTATTAGTAAAAGAGGAAAGGGAGGGTCATCAATTCCCAAGATTCCGTGATTTGGAGGATGAAAATCCGGATATTTACCATCAATATTTATATCTGTTTCGTATCGATGATGTGGGCTATTATCTGATGGATGAATTGGATTATTCGGCCTGCAGTGGCTATACAATGAAAAATGTTTCTATTTTTCGTAACAATGCCCCCAGCTATCAGGATTTTGCGGGAATCACTGCCTATCAGCTTCAGAGATGGTATCAAAGCAGACGGTTTTGCGGAATCTGTGGTAAACCTATGGTGCATAGTGATAAAGAGAGAATGGTATATTGTGTCAGCTGCAAGCAACCGGAATATCCGAAAATATGCCCGGCGGTAATTGTTGGCATTACAAATGGGGACAAGATCCTTATGTCCACCTATGCCGGCCGCTCAACTACCAATAAAAAAAGCTATGCTTTGATTGCCGGCTTTACAGAAATTGGAGAATCTGTGGAAGAAACGGTACACAGGGAAGTTATGGAAGAAGTCGGACTTAAGGTGAAAAACCTTCGTTTCTATAAGAGTCAGCCATGGTCCTTTACCGACACACTTTTGATGGGATTTTTTGTGGATGTGGATGGAGATGACACCATTACCCTGGACCGTGAGGAATTGCAGATGGCGGATTGGTTTAGTCGGGAGCAGATGGATGTGGATCCCAACAATCTCAGCCTTACCAATGAAATGATGATGTATTTCAAAAACCATGGAGAGCTGGTGAAGGAATGAATCGATTATATAAAGGAATTCTCTGTATCACTTGTTCCGCTTTTTGTTTTGCCTTGATGAATTTTTTTGTACGCCTGTCGGGAGATATCCCCTCCATACAAAAAAGCTTTTTTAGAAATCTGGTGGCCTTTTTCTTTGCTGCGATTATATTGTACAAGAATAAGACGCCCTTTCGCCCGGGCAAAGGGAATCTTCCCTTGCTGATTATCCGGTCAACTTTTGGAACTTTGGGCATCCTTTGTAACTTTTATGCAGTAGATCATTTGAATCTGGCAGATGCCTCCATGCTGAATAAAATGTCTCCTTTTTTTGTTATTATTTTCAGTTATTTGATTCTGAAGGAAAAGGTGAAACCCTATCAGGCAATTGCGGTAATAGGAGCCTTTGTGGGAAGTTTGTTTATCATTAAACCTACCGTGCTTTCTATGTCAACGCTTCCCTCTCTGATTGGCCTTATGGGTGGCCTGGGGGCAGGTGTGGCCTATACAATGGTGCGAAAATTAGGGGAAAGAGGAGAGAAAGGTCCCTTGATTGTTTGCTTTTTTTCGGGTTTTTCCTGCGTAGTAACCCTACCCTACTTGCTATTTAATTATCATCCCATGAGTCTGAGAAGCGTGCTGATTCTGCTTTTAGCTGGTCTTGCAGCCTCGGGAGGTCAATTTGGTATTACCGCTGCTTATTTTAATGCCCCAGCAAGAGAAATTTCTATCTTTGATTATTCTCAGATTATTTTTTCAGCGATTCTTGGCTTCTTTTTCTTTGGACAGGTTCCGGATGCCTATAGCTGGCTTGGTTATGTCATTATCTGCGCTATGGCAATTATGATGTTCCTTTTGAATAAAAAAGCATACAGAGCGGAAAATAGTAAAGAAAGCAAATAATGGTGTCATGGTGAAAACATCGCAAGAAATAATAAGGAAGTGATATATTGCCAGAAGAAATAAAAATACATAATTCCGATGCAAATCGCGATTGCCGTATGGCCCTCCGCATTGCTAAAGCGGTGGCGGAGGCAGGAGGACGCACTTTTTATGTGGGAGGTTGTGTCCGGGACTGGATTAGTGGCATTGATAATAAAGATATTGATATTGAAATTCATGGAGTGACCCCAGAGAAGCTGGCACTGATTCTCGATAGCCTTGGCAAACGGACACAGATGGGATCCAGTTTTGGAATATATGGCATGAGAGGCTATGACATTGACATAGCTATGCCGAGAAAAGAGACGGCCATTGGCAGAGGTCATAAAGATTTTGAAGTATATGTGGATCCTTTCCTTGGCACAAAAAAGGCAGCAGTCCGACGGGATTTTACGATGAATGCCTTAATGCAGGACGTGTTAAGTGGTGAGATTGTAGACCATTTTGGTGGAGTAAAAGATTTAAAGGCTGGCGTTTTGCGGCATGTGAAAGCAGAGACCTTTGTGGAGGATCCCCTGCGGGTGTTAAGAGCCGCTCAGTTTGCAGCCAGATTTGGATTTAAGGTAGCAGAAGAGACCAGGGAATTGGCAAAGACCATGGATCTTCGCCCTTTGGCAAGAGAAAGAATTATGGAAGAATTGAAGAAGGGATTGCTTAAGTCAGAGCACCCTTCGGTATTTTTCGAGGAAATGGATGCCATGGAGCAGATGGAGGTCTGGTTTCCGGAAGTGAAGAAGTTACAGGGCGTAGAGCAGAATCCCCAGCATCATCCAGAGGGGGATGTGTGGATTCATACCATGATGACCTTGGATATGGCGGCTTCTCTGCGGAAACAGGCGAAAGAACCCTTAGGTCTGATGCTGGCTGCCTTGACTCATGATTTTGGCAAGGTCAGCAGCAGTAAAATGGTGGATGGAAAAGTGCGTTCCATTGGCCATGATAAAGAGGGTGTGGCGCCAGCTCGAAGCTTTATGAAACGGATTACCAATGAAAGCAAGCTGATAAAATATGTGTTAAATATGACAGCGCTGCACATGCGCCCCTTGGCTCTTTATACAGGCAAGGCGAAAAATAAATCCTATTTTGTCTTATTTGATAAGTCTGTGGAGCCGGATGATTTGCTCTTACTTTCAAAAGCAGATTATAATGGAAGAAAAGAGATAGAAGCGAATCTGGATATGGAGGCATGCCTTAAAGAAAAATTAGAGGCCTATCGAGAACTTATGGATCAGCCTTCTGTCATGGGAGCGGACTTGATTGCAGCAGGTATGCGTCCTGGTCCGGAATTCTCTGATTTGCTTGCTTTTGCTCACAATCTGCATCTGTCCGGAGTCAATAAAGAAGATGCTTTGAAACAGACCCTGGCATATGGGAAAAAACAGAAGATAGATGAAAAGTCAGAATAAATTTGACCAAATGAGAAAGAAGTCTTGATTTTGCAAAAAAAATGCCGTATACTGGCAGAGAAAAGAAAGTTCATATGGTTCTTCAGGGCGGGGTGAGATTCCCCACCGGCGGTAAGTCATTGATAATGGCAGAGCCCGCGAGCCGCAAGGCATGATCCGGTGTGATTCCGGGGCCGACAGTAGAGTCTGGATGGGAGAAGAGAGTATTTCGGGAAGAGAAGCCCGAGAATTATTATGAGATAAGAGTTAGCCCTGTATATTGATGATACAGGGTTTTTTTTATTAGAAAAATGTTGGGAGGCTGCTATGAACGATTATGATTATATGAGAAGAGCCATTGCCTTGGCGGTGCAAGCTCAGGGCTGGACCAATCCCAATCCCATGGTGGGAGCTGTCGTGGTGAAGGATGGCCGGATTATCGGAGAAGGATATCACCAAAGATGTGGTCAGCTTCATGCGGAAAGGAATGCTTTGGCAGCCTGCAGCGAGTCAGCGGAAGGGGCGACTATTTACGTAACTTTGGAGCCATGCTGTCATTACGGAAAAACTCCTCCCTGCACGGAAGCGATCATAGAAAATAAGCTGGCTAAGGTAGTGATTGGATCCCGGGATCCCAATCCCTTGGTGTCAGGTAAGGGAGCCAAGATTTTAAGGGAGCATGGAATTCAGGTAGTGGAGGATTTTCTCCGGGAAGAATGCGATGCCATCAATCCCATATTTTTCCAGTATATTACCAGTGGCATTCCTTATATCGCTTTAAAATATGCCATGACAGCGGACGGCAAGATTGCTGCCTACACAGGAAAATCCCAATGGATTACAGGAGAAAAGGCCAGAGCTCATGTCCATGGACTTCGACATATATACAGTGGAATCATGTGCGGAATTGGTACGGTTTTAGCGGATGATCCTATGTTAAATTGTCGCTTGGAGGGCTGTAAATCACCGGTTCGTATTGTTTGTGACAGCAAGCTTCGCATTCCGGAAGATAGCAGACTGTGTCAGACCGCGGGAGAATATCCCTTGCTTCTTGCCTATGCAAAAGCAGATGAGGACAAGATCGAGAGATTGAAAAATCTGGGGGCAGAGCTAATCTGTGTGCCGGATGCTTCTGGAAGTCGGGTAGATATAGCCGGACTAATGAAGATTTTAGGAGAAAAGAAGATCGATAGCATTCTGGTAGAGGGCGGAGCATGCCTGAATTATAGTATGCTGGAGACAGGACTTGTGAAAAAAGCATATGTCTATATAGGAGGAAAACTCTTTGGTGGAGTAAATGCCAAAAGCCCTATTGGGGGAAATGGCGTAGCTGCCCCAGAGCAGGCATGGGAGCTTTCTTATCCTAAAGTTACAGCTTTTGATCAGGATGTGCTTTTGGAATATGAAGTAATTAGCGATAGGAAAAAGGAGGACGCCTGATGTTCACTGGAATAGTGGAAGAGGTTGGCAAGGTCAAACAGGTTGTCAGTGGCGCAGAATGCGGACAGATTATGATCGGTGCTTCCAAGGTTATGGAAGGCACCCAGTTGGGTGATTCGATTGCTGTAAATGGTGTATGTCTCACTGTGACAAGCATGACGGGAAATGGATTTACGGCAGATGTTATGGCGGAAACCATGAGACGAAGCAACTTGGGAAATCTTCGCTTGGGAGATCCCGTCAATTTGGAGCGAGCCATGGCGGCAGATGGTCGATTTGGCGGTCATATTGTCAGCGGCCATATTGATGGTTGCGGTAGGATACGTTCCATGAAAAAAGAAGGAAATGCCATCTGGGTTACTGTGGAGGCAGATTCCTCTATTTTAAAATTTATTATAGAAAAAGGTTCCATTGCCATTGATGGCATTAGCCTTACGGTGGCAGCGGTGGACAGTGAATGCTTTCAAGTATCAGTAATTCCTCATACAGGAGAGGAAACCACCCTGTTGAAAAAAAAGGCCGGTGATGCAGTGAATTTGGAAAATGATGTGATTGGCAAATATGTTGAAAAGCTGTTGCGGGTGGAAAAAGAAGAAGAAAAGACCAAAAGTCAGAGTACATTGACCATGGATTTTTTAATAAAAAATGGATTTTAATCCCGATAAGGAGGAAAAAGGATATGAGTTTTCAATACAATAC
>CAVBGA010000217.1:0-10059 GCA_963594675.1 Lachnospiraceae bacterium | reverse complement strand
TATTATACCCTTTCTTTAACAGGTTGAAAAGAAAAAAATCATAGAGACTAGTTTCACAAAATATTGACAAAATGCAAGGAGAAATGCATAATAGGCGGCGGAGATAGTATTTGGACTCAAAACTATACTCTGACTGAATCACTGAATTTTTTAGACGAAATTGTCTTTAGGGTGGCATTTAAGTCCATGCCATGCAAAAACAATATGAGGAGTCTGTATCTCTTTTGGGAACAGTACTCGACATACAGGGAATCAATCAGGTGCGTTTCTGGGTCATTTTATGCCCAGAAGCGCTTTTTTATACTAAGTATGCAGAACGGCCAGTGGCATTCTGTATATGAAAGAGGATGTATTATGTTCATTGAAAAATTAAAAGGAAAGATCCATAGAGCTACAGTTTTACAGGCGGAATTGGATTACGTGGGAAGTATTACTGTAGACGAGGAACTACTTGAAGCTGCCGGAATTTTAGAATATGAAAAGGTTCAGATTGTAGATGTGAATAACGGAAGTCGTTTTGAAACCTACACGATATGCGGAGAACGGGGAAGTGGGATGATTTGCCTGAACGGAGCAGCGGCAAGATGTGTCAGTGTAGGCGATAAGATTATCATTATGGCTTACGGAAGCTTTGATGCAGAAGAAGCAAAAGAAGCGAACCCCAGGGTGGTCTTTGTTGATGATCATAACAAAATCAGCAGAATCACCTGCTATGAAAAACATGGTTTGCTGCAGGATATGCAGTAGATTATAAAATATACAGTGTACAGTGATTTCAGGAAAGAGGCTATCTCATAATTTAATTGCAAAAGCAGTCAAGGGGCTGCGGAAAGAGGAATTATGAAGGTAACAAAAACAGTAGCAGAAACAAGAAACTTAGTAAAGGCATGGAAAAAAGAAGGAAAAAGTGTAGGCTTGGTTCCCACCATGGGTTTTCTTCATGAAGGACATGCCAGCTTGATAAAAAAATGTAGGGAAGAGAATGATATTGTGGTTGTGTCTGACTTTGTTAATCCTACACAATTTGGCCCTAATGAAGATTTGGAGGCGTATCCCAGAGATTTTAAGAGGGATAGTGACCTGTGTGAGAGTTTAGGAGCAGATTTAATCTTTAATCCTGAACCGGAAGAGATGTATCATGATCCCCATGCTTTTGTGAGTATAGATACGCTATCGGATACTCTTTGTGGAAAAACTCGTCCAATCCATTTTAAAGGGGTATGTACGGTGGTATCCAAACTGTTCCATATTGTGGCACCAGATCGCGCATATTTTGGACAGAAAGATGCTCAGCAGCTGGCAATTATTCGAAAAATGGTTGAAGATTTAAATTTTGATATTGAAATTGTTGGTTGTCCAATTGTGCGAGAAGCTGATGGTTTGGCGAAATCCTCTAGAAATACCTATCTTAGTGAAGAAGAAAGACAGGCGGCACTTTGCCTTTCTAAAGCAGTAATGGCTGGAAAGAAAGCAATTTATACAGGTATAAGATCAGAAGAGCTTTTACAGGGTATGCGTGAGATTATTGAAAAAGAGGATCTGGCTAAAATAGATTATGTGTCCGTAGTGGATGCATTTACGATGCAGCCGGTGGAGAAAGTGGAAAAGAGTGTGCTGGTAGCAATGGCCGTCTATATTGGAAAAACAAGACTGATCGACAATTTTATTTATGAGGTGTGATCATGAAAGAAGTTCTAAAAAAAGTTGGACGAATCAGCACTTTTGCTTCCAAATATATTAGTGTTATCATAGTGTTTTTTGCAGTTTTAGCTTTTTTTCATAGAGAGGCCTTTTCCTGGACAACATCATATACATCAATTTTCCTTGGAATTATTATGTTCGGTATGGGATTGACAATTCGAATGGAAGATTTTCGGGTGGTTTTTTCAAGACCTCGGGAGGTTTTACTTGGTGCAGCTGCGCAATACACCATTATGCCTATTCTTGCGTGGATCCTCTGTAAACTTATGAAACTTCCGGAAGATGTAGCCATAGGTGTAATACTTGTAGGTTGTTGCCCAGGTGGTACAGCCAGTAATGTGATTACATTTATTGCAGGAGGCGATGTGGCACTATCAGTAGGTATGACTATTGTGTCTACATTGATAGCTCCTCTTATGACGCCACTTTGGATTTATGTTCTGGCAGGCACATGGGTGCAGGTTTCTTTTCTTGCCATGGTTTTATCTGTGATTAAAGTAATATTGTTTCCTGTACTGTTAGGACTGCTTTTGCGTAGTTTGGTAGGAGCACATATAGATAAAGTATCTGATGCGATGCCACTGATTTCCGTCATAGCGATTGTTATGATCATTAGTGGAATTATTGCTGTAAATGCGGACAAAATTATGAGCTGTGGTGCTTTGGTTTTCCTGGTTGTCATTTTACATAATTTCTTTGGCATGATGCTAGGCCTGCTGGCTGCTAAAATTTTTAAAGTCGATTATAAGAAAGCGACAGCGATTGCTATAGAAGTTGGTATGCAAAACAGTGGATTGGCGGTTTCATTGGCAACAGCACATTTTGCAGCAAATCCTTTGGCCACCTTGCCTGGTGCGGTGTTTAGTGTATGGCATAATGTGGCAGGGTCAGTATTTGGTAGTATTCGAAAGAGCAGAGAAGGGAAAATCTCGGAAAAAGTAGTGACACTTAGGTGACAAAATACATAAATTTGACAAAAATTTCATGATTTTTGTTGGAATGAAACAGTGATTTTATTGTTGTCTTGTGGTATCATCTAACGGAACGGATAAAGAATAGAATGAGAAGAGGAGAAGGGCAATGAAGAAGACGAAAATTATTTGTACCATTGGACCGGCCAGTGAGGCAGAAGAGACACTGAAGGCTATGTGTGATGCAGGAATGAATGTTGCCAGATTGAATTTTTCACACGGAAGTCATGAAGAGCATAAGAAGAAAATGGACACCATTAAGAAGGTAAGGGATGAGTTGGGAGTTCCTTTGGCAATCATGCTGGATACCAAGGGACCGGAGTACCGCATTGGTGTTTTTAAAAATCATAAAATCACTGTAGAAGAAGGACAGGAGTTCACATTTACCACAGACGAGATTGTTGGTGATGAGACACGAGTATCTGTAAACTACAAGGGCTTTGCAGATGACTTGAGAGCTGGAGACAAGATTCTGGTAAATAATGGACTGGTAGTATGTTCTGTAAAACAGGTATCTGGAAATGACGTAATCACTCTTGTGGAAGCAGGAGGAGTTCTCTCTGATAAGAAGAGCATGAATTTTCCTGGAAAAGTATTAAAGAATGCTTATCTTAGTGAGCAGGATAAGGAGGATCTGCTTTTTGGTATCAAACAGGATGTGGATTATGTGGCAGCATCCTTTGTATCTACAAAGCAGGATGCCATGGATCTTAGAAACTTTCTGGATGCAAATGGTGGAGAGGATATTGAAATTATCGCTAAAATCGAAAATCGCTCCGGTGTAAAGAATATCACAGCGATTTCCGAGGTGGTAGATGGCATTATGGTAGCTCGTGGTGACCTGGGTGTGGAGATTCCTTTTATGGAAGTGCCCAGCATTCAGAAAAATCTGGTACAGAAGTGTCGTCTTTTAGGCAAACGTGTTATTGTAGCGACAGAGATGCTAGAGTCTATGATTACCAATGTGCGTCCTACCAGAGCAGAAATTTCTGACGTAGCTAATGCAGTATATGATGGAGCATCAGCAGTAATGCTTTCAGGCGAGTCAGCCAGCGGAAAATACCCGGTAGAAGCAGTTCGTACAATGGCAGAAGTTGTTGAGTATACAGAGGAACGCATCAATTATACTAAGAGATTTAAACGTATTGAGTTTGTGAATGAGAGTATCCTGGATGCGATTTCCCATTCTACATGCCAGATGGCAATTGATGTAGATGCTAAATGTATTGTGGTAAATTCCTTAAGTGGATTGACCGCTCGCATGGTCAGTCGCTTTGGAAGTCCTATGCCAATTCTTGGAACAACAACATCTAAGAAGGTGTTCCATAAGCTGGCTTTGTCTTGGGGCGTAGTACCGGTATTGTGTGACGAATACGAGTCACTGGATGTGCTTTTCTTCCACGCTATGATAAAAGCTACCAAGCTTCTTAATCTGCAGATCGGAGACCGGGTGGTTCTCACCGGTGGGCGAATCGGAGGTAAGGCAGGCAATACTAATATGATTCGTGTGGAGACGGTTCAGAAGCTTCATACAGAAAATGCCTGAAAATATTAGGAATTTAAAAGAGGCTGTTGCATATTTTGATGCAACGGCTTCTTTTTTATGGAAAAATTGTTTAAAAAATACAAAAATCATTCACTGATTTACAGAAATATGTTATAATTTATTTATAAAATCCTAATAGCAACTGAAATAGAAGGAATTAATCAGTTTAATTCGATAGTTATAATAATTTTCGTATTTAAGTGAAGAGGTGGTCGTATGGTGAAGAAAGAAATGATTGCGATGTTGCTTGCTGGAGGGCAGGGAAGCCGTTTAGGGGTGCTGACAGAAGAAGTAGCAAAGCCGGCAGTTGCTTTTGGTGGAAAATATCGTATTATTGATTTCCCTTTAAGCAATTGTATTAATTCAGGGATTGATACTGTGGGTGTATTGACACAATATCAGCCGTTACGTCTGAATGCTCATATAGGTATTGGCATTCCATGGGATCTTGATAGAAATGTTGGTGGTGTTACGGTTCTTCCCCCTTATGAGAGAAGTGATAATAGTGAGTGGTATACAGGAACAGCTAATGCAATCTATCAGAATCTGGCATACATGGATAGCTACAATCCAGATTACGTTCTGATTCTGTCTGGCGATCATATTTACAAAATGGACTATCAGATCATGTTAGATTACCATAAAGCCAATAAGGCAGATGTAACAATTGCTACCATGCCGGTACCTATGGAAGAGGCAAGCCGTTTTGGTATCATGATTACAGATGAAAATGGACGAATCACGGAATTTGAAGAGAAACCGGAACATCCCAGAAGTAATCTGGCTTCTATGGGCATTTATATATTTAGCTGGCCTGTTTTGAAAGAGTCCTTGATTGCATTGAAAAATCAAAATGGCTGCGATTTCGGTAAACATATTTTGCCCTATTGCAGGGATAAGGGACAACGTCTTTTTGCCTATGAATTTAATGGCTATTGGAAGGATGTTGGAACCTTGGGATCCTATTGGGAAGCCAATATGGAATTGATAGATATTATTCCGGAATTTAATCTCTATGAGGAATTCTGGAAAATCTATACTAAAGGAGATATTATTCCGCCTCAATATATTTCTGGGGATGCTATTGTGGAGAAAAGCCTGATTAGTGAGGGCGATGAGATTTATGGAGAAGTAACCGGCTCTGTGATTGGTCCGGATGTGGTAATTGAAGAAGGGGCGGTTATAAAAGATTCCATTGTTATGAGTCATAGTAGAATAGGAGCGGGAAGCAGAATAGAGAAAGCTGTGATTGCAGAAAATGTAAAGGTAGGAAGTAATGTAGTTATGGGAGAAGGTGAGGAAGCGCCTAATGTTTATAATCCCGCGGTATATAGTTTTGGTTTGGTTACCATCGGAGAAAATAGTGTGATTCCCTCTAAAGTTGTCATAGGTAAAAATACAGCTATTTCCGGAGTAACAATGGAGGAAGATTATTCAGAAGGAAGACTGCCTGGAGGCGGCGCCATTATTAAAGAAAAGGGGGATGAACCATTATGAGAGCATTAGGTATAATTCTGGCCGGTGGTAATAATCCGAAAATGAAGGCTCTTTCCAATAAACGCGCCATTGCGGCTATGCCGGTAGCGGGAAGTTATCGTGCCATTGATTTTTCTTTGAGCAATATGTCAAATTCTCATATACAAAAGGTTGCTGTGTTGACTCAGTATAATGCCCGGTCTTTAAATGAACATCTCAGCTCATCGAAATGGTGGGATTTTGGACGAAAACAAGGGGGCCTCTATGTATTTACACCTACGATTACCACGGATAACAGTTGGTGGTATCGGGGAACTGCAGATGCTATTTACCAGAATCTTGATTTTTTGAAGAGCAGTCATGAGCCATATGTTGTTATTGCTTCCGGTGATGGTGTATATAAGCTGGACTATAACGATGTATTAGAGTATCATATAAAGAAACATGCAGATGTGACGGTTGTCTATAAAGAATGTGCCCAAGATGAAGATATTAGCCGCTTTGGCGTGTTGAAGATGAATGAGGATCACAGGGTAGAAGAAATAGAAGAAAAGCCTATGATTTCCAATTCGCGTACAATTTCAACAGGAATCTATATCATTCGCCGAAGACAGCTGATTGAAATGATCGAGCGTTGTGCCCAGGAAGACCGACATGATTTTGTGAATGATGTGTTGATTCGTTACAAGAACATGAAGAGAATTTATGGATATAAATTGGATTCTTACTGGAATAATATTTCTACGGTTGATTCCTACTACAAGACCAATATGGATTTCTTGAAAAAAGATGTCAGAGACCATTTCTTTGGTGAAGGTCCAAAAATCTGTTCTAAAATTGATGATCTACCTCCGGCTAAATATAATCCAGGATGCCAGGTGAAAAATAGCCTTGTTTCCAGTGGATGTATCGTTAATGGTCAGGTAGAGAATTCTGTACTTTTTAAGAAAGTTTATGTGGGGAATAATTGTGTGATCAAAAACTCGATTATATTAAATGAGGTATATTTAGGCGATAATACACACATTGAAAACTGTATCGTAGAAAGTCGGGATACAGTGCGGGCAAATTCCTACCACTGTGGTGAGGATGGAGTGAAAATAGTTGTAGGTGACAGTGAACGTTATACGATTTGATTGCCAATGATGGATCACAAATGATAAGTAAATTGCTGCATTGATGGAAAGTCAATGCAGCTTTTTTAGGAGGATGCAAATTTGAAATTGCCTGAAGAATTTAAAAGAAGAATGCAGGACATGCTAGGGGCAGAATATGATGCTTTTTTAAAGGAATATGAAAAACCCAGAAAATATGGATTGCGTTTAAATACCTTAAAAATGACCACAGAGGAGTTTGAAAACAAGGTCAATTTTCCCTTGCAGCGGGTTCCTTGGACTGAAAATGGCTATTATTATGAAGCGAATTTACAGCCTTCTAAAAATCCTCTTTATTTTGCTGGCCTTTACTATTTGCAGGAGCCAAGTGCTATGGCACCGGCATCACGATTGCCAGTAGAACCGGGGGATAAAGTGTTGGATTTGTGCGCTGCACCTGGGGGAAAGGCAACAGAGCTGGCGAATCGTTTGCAAGGAAAAGGTCTATTGGTGGCAAATGAAATTTCTGCTTCCAGGGCGAAGTCACTATTGAAAAATATTGAGGTTTCGGGTATAAGCAACGCATTAATTACTAATGCGACGCCTAGAGAATTAGCGGAAAGGTTTCCTGAATTTTTTGATAAAATATTGGTGGATGCTCCCTGTTCTGGCGAGGGCATGTTTCGTAAAGAAGAAAATGTGATGGCGGCTTGGGAACCTAATCGTCCTGATTATTTTGCTAATTTACAAAAAGATATTCTGGATCAGGCGATTACTATGCTAAAACCAGGGGGGCTGCTTTTGTATTCTACATGTACCTTTTCTCCAGTGGAAAATGAAGGAAGCATTAGTGGGGCGCTGGAGCGACATCCGGAGATGACTTTGCTCCCTATGAAAGAGTATACGGGTTTTGCACCAGGGCGTCCGGAGTGGGGGAATGGGAATCGAGAATTGGAGAAAACCATTCGACTTTGGCCTCATAAACTTTCTGGAGAAGGCCATTTTATGGCTTTAATGAAAAAAGAGGGAACTTTGGATCCTGTAGTCCCAATAGAGGAGAACTCAAAGGCAAGAAGATTAGGGAGAGCTGAAAAAGAGATATTGGATGATTTTTTGCAGCATATTAAATCCGAACGTTTTCAAAATGGATTGGAAATCCGAAAAGATAAGGTCTATTGTTCACAAGTAATTGCGGCGGATCTTAGAGGTCTTACTTTTTTACGAAACGGTCTTTATATGGGAGATATGAAGAAAAATCGTTTTGAACCGTCTCAGGCTTTGGCTATGGCACTTAAGGCTGAGGAGTATGATTTTGTTCTCTCTTTTCAACAGGATGACGAGAGGCTTGTCCGATACTTAAAGGGGGAAACCTTGATTCCTGATAAGAAACAGGAACCAGGATGGTATTTAATCTGTGTGGAAAAACTTCCCTTAGGTTGGGGAAAAATAACAGGGAACGTTGTGAAAAATAAGTATTTTAATGCCTGGAGAATGAATTAGTTATATGCTTCAGTGTGAAAAAATGCAAGTAAATTTTGATAAGAAATATTACATAAATATTACGAAAAGTTAAAAAGTCCTTTCAATTTTTACGGAGATATGTTATACTTTCCAAGTCAGATAAAAACTGAGCGGTGATCCGCTACGGAAGCTAGGTCGAACGGTCAAGCTTCTGCATGGAGGTAATTTACTATGAATCGTAAAAGAGTGTTGGGTCTGTTGATGGCTATGACAATCGCTACCGTTTCTGTACTTCCCGCCAGTGCGGCTAGTACGCAGGAGAAGATAGACAGTGCCAGGAATGCAAAAAGCCAGACAGAATCAAGTCTCAATGCTACACAGAGCGAGATTGATACACTTGAGTCGAAAAAAAGTGAATCGGAATCTTATCTAACAGAACTCAATAGCCAGTTATCGGATTTAAAAGAGTCTCTGGAGGATTTGAAAGCACAGTCGGATGAAAAAAAGGCAGAGCTGACAAAAACAAAGAAAGAACTGAAAAAGGCAAAGAAAACCGAAAAGAAACAGTACAGTCGAATGAAACTGCGCATCCAATATATGTATGAGCAGTCCAACAATGGGGCCTTGTCCACCTTAGCATCGTCCCAAAGCTTTGGCGATTTTCTGAATCGTGCAGAAAATATATCCACAATTTCAGCTTATGATCGCGATATGCTTGAGGAATATCAGAAGACGAAAAAAGAAATTGCCAAAAAAGAAAAAGAGATTAAAGTTGAGAAGGCTGAGATAGAAGAGGTTCGTAAGCAGGAGAAGGAAAAACAGACAGAAGTTCAGGAACTTGTGGAAGCAACCTACAATCAGATTGGCGAATATACTGAGTCTCTTGAAAATAAAAAATCAGAAGAAGCCAAACTTCTTTCAGAAATCAGTGCGCAGCAGGATGAGTTGAATAGCCTGATTAAGCAGCAAATGCAGGAAGAAGCGGCAGCCCAGCAGGCAGCAGAGAAAGCAGCGGCGGAGAAAGCGGCCGCAGAGGAAGCTGCAGAGAATACAGAAGATACTGATACTACAGGTAGTACTTCTGCTTCAGATGAGGATTATGAGTCTGAGGACAGCAGTGATGAATCAGAAGCTGAGGAAGTGACATCGGCGGATTCATCATCAGATGAAGAGGAGAGTGACAGCTCAGAAGATACTGAAGAAGATGTAGAAGAGACATCAGAAGAAACTCAGACGGAAAACACTTCGGATGATGCGGAAGTAGAGGAGACGTCTTCACAGGAACGTTCTTCAGAAGGAAGTTCTTCTCAAGGAACCTATCTTGGCACCTTTACATTGACAGCTTACTGTTCATGCAGTAAATGTTGTGGTTCATGGTCAGGTGGATCAACCGCAAGTGGTACAACACCTACAGCTGGTCGGACCGTTGCCATGGGAGGCGTTCCTTTTGGAACGAAACTCTTGATTAATGGAACGGTATATACAGTGGAGGATCGAGGAACGGCTTATGGCCATGTTGATATTTATATGGACAGCCATTCTTCAGCTTTGAGTTTTGGTATGCAAAGTGCAGAAGTATATCAGTTGAGTTAAAAACTACAATACCCCGAGAGAAATCTTTCGGGGTATTATGCTGTAGTACATTTGCTAGCTATTAGGAGAATAAAATTCTGTCTTAAGTTTTTTGCCTTTGTGAAAAAAGTGCTTGATTTTGCTTAGATGATATGCTATTATCTAATAGTTGGTTAACGAAGCGTGGCTCAGCTTGGTAGAGCGCTGCGTTCGGGACGCAGAGGTCGCAGGTTCGAAT
>CAVBGA010000216.1:0-12065 GCA_963594675.1 Lachnospiraceae bacterium | reverse complement strand
GTATCAGGGAGATCAAAAAGTCAGCCAGGTGACTATGGGTGAAGATACGATTTATCTAGATGGCACATGGACATTTACCCGAAAAACCGTGACCCTGACAGTGAGCAAAGAGGTAAGTGGCAATTTGGGAGATACCAGTAAATCCTTCTCTTTTACGGTGGCATGCGATGGCCTTGCCTTAGAAGATGCTAATTTTTCCTTGAAGCATGGAGAAAGTAAGGAAATTACTTTGCCTATGGGAGCTACAGTTACCGTTACGGAAACAGCAACAGATGGATATAGCACGAGTTATTCCATAAATGATGGGAAAAAGACAGCGGGCAATTCCGTTACTAAGACTTTTGCCTATGATGATACTTCGGCCAAAATCATTTTTACAAATGAGAAAAATGGAACGATAGATACTGGCTTCTATGATAACAACAGTCCTTATCTTTTGCTTCTGACAATGACACTTGGAACAGCAGGATTATTCTATGGATACAGAAGAAAAAAACAAAAGTAAAGAAAAAAAAGAAGTAAAAATAGAAATTCAATTATTAATCAAGCTGCTAATAAAATTGGCAGTGATTGCCCTAGTGGGGTGGATTTTATTCGGAAAGATTTTTCTTGTGACTCAGGTCAGCGGAAATGATATGTTTCCGGCTATTAAGGATGGAGATTTGCTCTTGGCTTACCGAATTCAGAAAGATTACAAACAAGACGATTCGGTGGTGTATTGCCAGGATGGGGAGTTGAGAGTAGGACGGATCCTTGCTTTTGAAAATGATGTGGTAACGATAGATGACAGTGGGGAGTTATTAGTAAACGGCACCTTGCAGAGTGAGGAAATTCTCTATCCCACCTATGCAAAAGATGGAATCACTTATCCCTATACGGTTCCGGAAGGAGAGGTTTTCATTCTCTGTGATTTCCGCACAGAAGGGACGGATAGCCGGGATTTTGGTTCGGTATCTTTGAAAGAAGTGAAGGGACTGGTCATTACCCTTATGAGAAGAAGAGAAATCTGATAACAACAGTTGATTGGCCGGCGTGGCTTATCATAGAAACTTATTCACTTGCGACTGTTTCATTTTCAATTTTAAAAGACAGTTGCAGCAAAACATTTTAGGAGGAAAAACTCGTATGAAAAAAGCAACTAGTATCGCTTTGGCTCTTTTGCTTACCATGGGCTTGAGCACCACAGCATTTGCCGCTACAGATGGATATGCAGATCAGGAAAGTGTTACCCTGAAGAAATCTTATACACTGACCAATGAGGGAACCGTCAGTCCGGCAGAGACCTTCACATTTTCTGCTTTGGCCTGTGAGTCAGTAACCGATGCTGCAGATGGTATTACAAAAGATAATGCTCCGCTTCCTACCATTGCAAATAATGCAGTGTATGCTAAGGGGGATGCAGGCTCCGCAAATAAAACTAAGGCTATTACCATCAATCTTCCAGAATATACTTCTGTAGGTATTTACACCTATAGTTTTACAGAGAATGCAGGCGTTACTGCTGGTGTAAGCTATCGTTCTGATGAGTTCAAATTGGTAGTGACTGTTATTGAACAAAATGGAAAGGTTCGTGTAGCAGGACTTCATGCAGAAAATAAAGATGGCGAAAAGACAGATACATTTGAAGATAATACCCATTCCGCAGGATCTCTCGCAGTATCAAAAGAAGTAACCGGTCAGCTGGGTGATAAGACAAAAGAATTCAAGGCTGCCGTTACATTTACTGCTCCAGAAGGAAAAAAAGTGAATAGTGATATTACTTATGTAGATGGAACGGAGACAAAGACAATTGCAGCTTCTGCCTGGAAAGATGGCAAAGCAAGTGCTGAGATTACCTTGAAAAATGGTGAGACTGTAAACTTTGCTAATATTCCTTATGATGTAACTTATAGCGTCGTTGAGGATGATTATACAACAGATGGTTATGATGCAGCTAAGTATACAAATTCAGATAACAATCTGAAGATTGATTCTGCAAAAGACACTGTAGAGATCACAAATAATAAAGGAACAAAAGAAGATATTGATACTGGTGTATATACCAACAATATGCCTTATGTAGTAGTTCTTTCCCTTGTTGTCTGTGCAGGAATCGTTATGGTTGTTGCAAATAAACGCAGAAAAGAAAATTAAGCAATAGATAAAAAATCGAAAAATTATGTCAAAAAAAATTTTGACGGTCGCGAATTTCCTGCTGGATCTTATGGTGATTTTGAGCCTGGTTCTGGCAGGGACCTACGCGGTCTACTCTTTATATGATAATCAAAGAATTTATGCTGATGCCGGAGATGTACAGGCGGATATGATGAAATATAAGCCCTCCGGTGATGACGGAGACGCATCATTTGAAGAATTGCTGGCCATTAATCCGGATGTTTGTGCCTGGGTGACCTTGGATGGCAGCAAAATAGATTACCCTGTTTTGCAGGGAACTACCAATTTGACTTATATAAATAAAGACGTATATGGAAATTTTTCTCTGGCAGGGAGCATTTTCCTGGATAGCAGAAATGGTCGGGATTTTTCAGACTCCTATAATTTATTGTATGGGCATCATATGGCGCAAAGAAAAATGTTTGGAGATTTGGAAAAGTACCAGAAAAAGATGTTTTTTAAAAAGCACAAGACAGGTACCTTGATTCTTCCTGACAAAACTTACAAATTAGAAATTTTCGCCTGCCTGCTGGCAAATGCAGGGGAGGAGAATATCTTTGATCCCCGACAGTGGCAGACTGATATAGATGGACTGATTTCCTATGCTGAGAAGAATAGTTTGCAGTTAAGAAAGGAAACAGTTAAAGAAATAAAGCAGATGGAGGATCCTAAAATATTGGCATTTTCCACCTGCTCCACAGAGTACACAGATGCAAGAACCATTGTCCTGGCGGTAATGGAGCTGGAGTAGACAGCAAATCAGGAGGAAGGATAGTATGAAAAAAGTAAAAGGTTTTATTTCAATTTTGATGGCTATATTAGTTGCTGTGACTATGACGATGCCAGTGTTTGCTGATACCACAAGTGATCTGCTGGGTGTGAAAATTGGGGTGAAGGTTACTTTATCGGGAAGTCAACCAACCACTGCGGAGACCTTTACATTTTATTTGAAAGCGGTAGATCCGGCATCTCCCCTGCCGGAGGGAGCCGCAAATGGTGCCTATCGATTTACCATTACTGGTGCCAATAGTTGTACTATTCCGGCAATGACCTATAGCAGTGTAGGGATTTATGACTATACCCTATATCAGAAACAGGGAAGCAATAAAAATTGCAGTTATGATTCCACTATCTATAACTTAAGAGTTGCCATAACAAATGGCCAGGATGGCAAATTGAAGGAGACAGTAATTCTTAAAGCAGGGAATGGTGGAGAGAAACAGGATCTGGCAGAATTTAAGAATACTTACAAGACAGTAAATCCTGCTAAGACCACAAGTATTACAAAAACGCCAGCTAGTACAAATTCGACATCCAGTAAAAGGACGGCAGGAAATGCTAAGACAGGAGATAGGTCAGGACTTCTTATGTATGCAGGAGTATTCGCTGGGGCTGGCTTCTTGATTTGTATTATGTTGTTTATGGTACTTAAGAAAGGTAGAGCTAAGGAGTCTTAAGAATGCAGACAAAAGTTCGATATAAGGATCTAACAGGACAAAGGTTTGGAAGATTGCAGGTCATATCTCCCACAGATAAAAGAGCGGACCATGGAAGTGTGGTATGGGTTTGCCAATGTGACTGTGGGGAAAAGGTGGAAGTCTCAGGACGGCGGCTGACTTTGGGGAAGGTGCGCTCCTGTGGATGTCTTTCCAGGCCACAGTTAAAGGACTATGTGGGGAAAACATTCGGACGTTTGACAGTAATTTCCTATGCGGGAAAGCGAAGGATCATCAGAGAACATTCAGCAGTCACCATAAATCTATGGCGTTGTCGTTGTGATTGCGGCAATGAAAGAATTATTACTCAACCGGAATTGGAAAAGGGAAACACCTTAAGCTGTGGTTGCTATAAGAGAGATCTTCTATTGCAGTCCATGATCTTATATCAGAATACTTCTGTGGCAGTGCTGGAACGAAATAAAAAGGGAAAACGTAAGAATAATACCAGTGGTCATACTGGCGTTTACCAGGACAAAAGTGGCAGATGGATCGCCTATATCAATTTTCAAAAGAAGAGATACTGGCTGGGACGTTATGAAAAGAAAGAGGATGCCATCAAAGCTCGGGAAAAGGGGGAGGAGATGCATGAGGAATTTTTAGAGTGGTGGCATAAAACCTATGATAAGAAATAAAAAAATTTGCTTTGATTGTAGCAGTGAACAGAGGGGACGTAAGTTGTGATGGGACTTGCGTCTTTTCGCTGTTTCAACTATAATCAGGGTATCAGTTCTTCTAGGGCCGGTTCCGGCTTGCATTCCATAAAAATTTATAGGATTAAAGTTGATACGAGGGAAAATAAGAGATTGAAAATCAGGTTGACAAATATATCAATCTGTACTACTATTAATTCAGAAACGAACATAAGTTCGATATAGCTACAAAGGAGAAAATTTATGATCAAAGAAGAGAAGCAGCGTGCCTTGGACGCAGCCATTTTACAAATAGAGAAGAATTTTGGTAAAGGTTCCGTGATGAAGTTGGGGGATTCTGGAAAGAATATGAATGTGGAGACCATCCCTACCGGTTCTCTTAGCCTTGATGTGGCATTAGGCTTGGGCGGAGTGCCTAGAGGAAGAGTTGTGGAGATTTATGGACCAGAGTCTAGTGGTAAGACTACGGTTGCGCTTCATATGGTGGCTGAGGTGCAGAAGAGAGGCGGTATTGCAGGCTTTATTGATGCGGAGCATGCTCTGGATCCGGTATATGCTAAGAATATCGGAGTGGATATAGACAACCTTTATATTTCCCAGCCGGATAACGGCGAGCAGGCTCTGGAGATTACAGAGACCATGGTTCGTTCTGGAGCTGTGGATATTGTTATTGTGGATTCTGTTGCTGCATTGGTCCCCAAGGCAGAGATCGATGGAGAGATGGGCGATAGCCATGTAGGTCTTCAGGCACGCTTGATGTCCCAGGCACTTCGTAAATTGACAGGTGTCATTGGCAAGTCTGGCTGTGTTGTTATTTTCATCAATCAGCTTCGTGAGAAGGTTGGTGTTATGTATGGCAATCCTGAGGTGACCACAGGTGGTCGTGCCCTTAAGTTTTATTCTTCAATCCGTATGGATGTGCGCAGAATTGAAGCAATTAAACAAAGTGGCGAGGTGATTGGTAACAGAACCAGAATTAAGGTAGTTAAGAACAAGATTGCCCCACCTTTTAAAGAGGCGGAGTTTGATATTATGTTTGGTAAAGGCATATCTCGAGAAGGGGACATTCTGGAATTAGCTTCTAAGTGTGAAGTGGTTCAGAAGAGTGGTGCCTGGTTTGCTTATGGTGGTGAGAAGATTGGTCAGGGTCGTGAGAATGCCAAGAAGTATTTCGTAGAGCATCCGGATATCATGAATGAGGTAGAACAGAAGGTGCGCGCTTTCTATCATATGCCAGGTGCAGAAGAATTGGAAGTAGAGGCGACGCCCCAGCAGCAGGAGGATGATGCTGAATGATCGTTACAGACATCATTCCCGTGAATACAAAAAAATGGAAAGTACTTACGGATGAACAGCTTGTCTTTGTTTTGTACAAGGGCGAGCTGTCTCGCTATCATCTAAGAAAAGGTGAGGCGATTCCGGATGATCTTCTAGAAAAGATTCTAGCGAATCTTACCTTGCGAGCTAAAAAGTATGCTATGAATCTTTTGGTAAAGTCAGATAAAACCTACGATGAATTGGATGATAAACTGAAAAAGGCGGGGTATCCGGATGAAATCCGGCAGTCAGCTATGGATTATGTAGTATCCTTTGGCTATATTGATGATGAGAAGTATGCGAGGAGATATATAGAAACTTTTCGGGATCGTATGGGAATAAAGGAACTCTGCCGTAAGTTACAACAGAAGGGAATTTCCAGAGAGATTCTTTCCCTGATGAAAGAAGAATATGAGGATAGGGAGGATGAAAAAGAGGTTCTGGCCGCCCTTATTGAAAAAAGATTACGAGCAAAGCCTGTCCGTACAGACAAAGATATCAAAAACTTAGCTGCATATCTTATGCGGAGAGGATTTGGGGGACAAGCTATGTGGTCTACGATAAAAAAATATTGTGAAAATTGTAAGGAAGAAGAGGAATTCTAGGGGCTCTTGCTTCTTGGTTAATTTTGTACATTGCTTGACATCGACAGGAAAATCATTTAAAATTGAGGTGTTGTATTGTACAATGAAAACTAAATAAGGAGGTGCTCCTGTGGTATCAATTATCATTGGTGTAATTGTTGCTATAGTTATCACGCTACTTATTGCGGTTCCTATTACTTGCAAGGTTGCGGTTTCCAATAAGGTCAGACAGGATGCTGAGAAGATTGGAACAGCAGAGGAAAAAGCAAGAAACATAATAGATGACGCTATCAAAACGGCTGAGACCAAAAAGCGAGAAGCTCTTCTGGAAGCCAAAGAGGAGACCTTGAAAACGAAAAATGAGTTTGATAAGGAATCTAGAGAGCGAAGAGCTGAACTGCAAAAGTATGAAAGACGTGTTCTGTCTAAAGAAGAAGCTGTGGACAGAAAAGCGGATGCCATCGAACGGCGTGAGAATGAGTATGCAAACAAAGAAGCAGAGCTGAAAAAGAAAGAAAAGAAAGTCGATGAATTACATGCACAAGGAGTACAAGAACTGGAACGAATCTCAGGTCTTACTTCTGAGCAGGCGAAGGAATATCTTCTTAAGTCTGTAGAGGATGAAGTGAAAATCGACACAGCCAAACTTTACAAGGAATTGGAAAGCAAGGCGAAGGAAGAGGCGGGAAAGAAAGCGAAAGAGTATGTGGTTACTGCGATTCAAAGATGTGCGGTTGACCATGTTGCTGAGACAACGATTTCTGTTGTGCAGTTGCCAAGTGATGAGATGAAAGGTCGAATTATTGGCCGTGAGGGAAGAAATATACGTACCCTTGAAACGCTTACAGGAATTGATTTGATCATTGATGATACTCCGGAGGCAGTTGTTCTTTCTGGATTTGATCCGATTCGAAGAGAAGTGGCTAGAATTGCTCTTGAAAAGCTGATTGTGGACGGCCGAATCCATCCTGCAAGAATTGAGGAGATGGTAGAGAAAGCCCGCAAAGAGGTAGAGCAGACCATTCGTGAGGAAGGCGAAGCTGCCTGTATTGAGGTGGGTGTTCATAGTATTCACCCCGAATTGGTACGACTTCTTGGTAGAATGCGTTACCGTTCAAGCTACGGTCAGAATGCTCTAAAACATTCCATTGAGGTATCTCAGTTGTCAGGATTGATTGCATCAGAGATTGGAATTGATGCGCGTCAGGCGAAACGTGCCGGACTCTTACATGATATCGGTAAATCTATTGACCATGAGGTAGAAGGTTCACATATCCAGATTGGTGCAGATCTTTGTAGAAAATACAAAGAGTCCGCTTTGATTGTAAATGCGGTGGAAGCACATCATGGTGATGTGGAGCCGGAATCCCTGGTAGCTTCTATTGTACAGGCTGCAGATGCTATATCTGCTGCAAGACCGGGAGCAAGACGCGAGACCATCGAGACCTATACCAAGCGATTAAAACAGCTTGAAGACATTACCAATTCCTTTAAGGGAGTTGAAAAGTCTTACGCAATCCAGGCAGGTCGTGAGGTTCGAATTATGGTACTCCCAGATCAAGTGAATGATTCTGAGATGGTGCTGTTGGCAAGAGATATTTCAAAACAGATTGAAACTGAGTTGGAGTATCCGGGCCAGATTAAAGTGAGTGTAATTCGAGAAAGTCGAGCAGTCGACTACGCGAAATAAATACCATGAAAAAAAACGTTGTTAGCAAACATTTGTTAGCAACGTTTTTTTATTGTTTAGAAAACTTTGTTCCTGTATGATACAAACACTTCGCAGGAAAGTTTTTTGGTGGCAAGGTGATTGGAGAAAGGTTAACATAATCATTATGGAGAAGAAAATAAAAATAATTTTTTCACTTATATTTGACAAGATATGGTGGAATATATATTTTGGGAAAACGAAATATAGTGTTTCGTTTTAATGTGACCAGAAAATGCACTAAAATCAACAAAAAATACATTTGATTTTCACAAAAAACATGCTTATAATACTCTTATGTTTTTGGGGATGAAATGCCCTTAATAAGAGAAATGAGGGGTTGTGCTTTCTATGCAGAATGCAATTCGATGTTTTATAGATTATTTACATAATGTAAAAAAAGCGTCAGAGAATACAATAGTTTCTTATGAGAGGGATCTCAGAAAGATGGCAAATTATCTGGTTGCGATGGGGATTACCAATTTAGAAGATGTTACGGAAACACATTTGAATGCTTATATGTTGTATCTTGAACGTAGTAAATTTGCTCCATCCACTGTCTCCAGAAGCGTAGCGGCCATGAGAGCTTTTTTTCATTTTATGTGGATGGAACATAAAATTGCATCTGATCCTTCAGTAAGGCTGCATCCACCAAAGGTGGAAAAGAAGATTCCAGAGATTCTTAGCGTTGAAGAGGTGGATTTGCTGTTGCGTCAGCCATCTACAAAGACACCAAAGGGAAAACGAGACAAGGCTATGCTGGAACTTTTATATGCTACAGGAATTCGTGTCAGTGAATTGATTCACTTAAAGATAGACGATGTAAATATGAATATGTCATATATTACGTGTGTAGATGAAGAAAAGGAAAGAATTATTCCTTTTGGCAATGTGGCTAAAAGTGCTCTTAGAGAATATTTGCAGGATGGTCGTAAGGCATTTGTTAAAACAGAAGATTGTGATATGTTATTTACCAATTGTTCGGGAAAAGCCATGAGTCGTCAAGGCTTTTGGAAGATTTTAAAAGGGTATGCCCATTCGGCTGGAATCATGACAGATATCACCCCACATACCTTACGGCATTCTTTTGCAACACATCTGCTTCAAAATGGTGCGGACTTAAAGAGTGTACAGGAGATGATGGGGCATGCGGATATTTCTACCACTCAGATTTATTTGCATATGAATATCAATAAAATAAAAGATGTATATACCAAAGCACATCCTCGGGGCTGATAGGCTGAAAAGATGTATGTTTTCACCTCGTGGGAAATATGAGATGTAAAAAATATGTATACAAATGTATAATATGAATATAAAATTAAAAAAGAAGGAAATTCCAACCTGGAACTTCCTTCTTTTTTATGAATGTATTTATTAATGATGCTTAGCAGAGTTCAGCGATTTCATAAATCAATCGTTCAGAATCTTCCCAACCTAAGCAGGCATCGGTGATGGACTTTCCATAAACATGATTTGGACCGATTTTCTGATTGCCTTCCACAATATAACTTTCGATCATTAATCCCTTAACGAGGGTGTGGATGTCCGCAGAAAGCTTTCTGGAATGAAGGACTTCCTTGACAATGCGAATCTGTTCCTTGAATTGTTTATTGGAATTAGCATGGTTGGAGTCTACGATACATGCTGGGTGTAAGAGATCTCTCTCGTTATATTTTTCAAGCAGAAGCTGCAGATCTTCGTAATGATAGTTAGGAATGGAATTACCATGCTTATTTACTGCACCACGAAGAATTGTATGTGTCAGAGGATTACCCTGAGTATGGGCTTCCCAGTTTCGATAGATAAAGCTATGACCATGCTGGGCAGCATAAACAGAATTCAGCATAACAGATAAATCGCCACTGGTAGGGTTTTTCATGCCAGCGGGTATATCAAAACCGCTGACAACCAGGCGATGCTGTTGATCTTCTACGGAACGGGCTCCGATGGCAACATAGGAAAGTAAATCGTCGATATAGCGCCAGTTCTCTGGGTAAAGCATCTCATCTGCAGGGGTAAGACCAAACTCTTCAATGGAACGCATATGCAACTTGCGCACAGCGATAAGTCCGTGAAGCAGATCCGGTTTCTTTTCCGGGTCGGGTTGGTGAACGATACCCTTGTAGCCTTCGCCTGTAGTACGGGGCTTATTGGTGTAGATACGGGGGATGATGATCAGCTTATCTTTTACCTTTTCTTGCACAGGAACAAGGCGGCTGATATAGTCACATACCGCATCTTCATTATCAGCGGAACAGGGACCGATAATAACAAGAAATTTATCTGATTTTCCGGTGATCACATCTGCAATCATGCGGTCACGTTCTTCTTTGATTTTTTTAATCTTTTCTGTAACGGGATACTCCTCTTTAATCTGAGCGGGAGTAGGCAATTTTTTAACCAGTTCGATACTCATTTCTGAATTCCCTTTCTTTCCATTAAAATATGCATTTCTAATTATATAACAAGAAATAATTCTTGTCGATAAATATTTAACTAAAACGGTATCTAACTAATAGCTTCGGACTATCGGCGTTATGCAGAATGTGAAAAAATCCACCTTTTCATAGGTGAAAAGTCCTAAAAAATAGTTATATAAAACTAACCTACGAAAATACTTGGGAAGTATTTCTTTTAATACAAGCTAGCTTGTTGACAAGGAAAATGTGTGGTGCTATTCTTAATTAAGAAAATCCGAGTAAAACACTCGGGATTCGCGAGAGAAGGTGAAAGCTTGAAGTTATCTACAAAGGGGCGATATGGTTTGCGGGCCTTAATCGACCTGGCAGTGAATAGCACTGAGGAAGCGGTATCCATTCAGAGTATCGCTGGAAGACAGAATATATCCGACAGCTATCTGGAACAGTTAATGAGACTCCTGAAAAAGGCGGGCCTGGTTATGAGTGTTCGTGGCGCATCAGGGGGATACAAGCTGGCCAAACCCTCTAACGAGATTTCAGTAGGAGATATTCTAAGGGCTTTGGAAGGCAGCTTGGATGCGGTGACCTGCCCTAGTTCTAATGATGAACAATCGGGAGGTTGTGTTGGTTCTGACTGCTGTGTGACAAAATTTGTCTGGCAGAGAATCAATGAAAGTATTACTGATGCAGTGGATAATATTATGCTGGATGAATTGATGCAGCAAAGCATTAAGTTGCAGGAGGAAGGAAAAAAGGTTACTTCCGCCTGTGAGCAATAAAATGGAAAATTGGTGTAGTGAAAGATAAGTAGCTATAGGATATAGGGTGCAATTAGGTAGGAAAATTAGAAAGGATGATGAAAATGATATATCTTGATAATGCAGCAACAACGAAAACAGCTCCGGAAGTTGTGGAGGCAATGCTTCCTTATTTTTCTGAATTTTATGGCAATGCTTCCAGCATTTATGACATTGCTTCTAAAAGTAAGGCGGCCATCACAAAAGGAAGAAGCCAGATTGCAGAAGTTTTAAATACAGATTCTGCAAATATTTATTTTACTGCAGGTGGAAGTGAGTCAGATAACTGGGCATTGAAAGCGACTTTTGAAGCTTATAAGCATAAGGGAAATCATATTATTACTTCCAAGATTGAGCATCATGCCATTCTTCACACCTGTGAATATCTGGAAAAAGAGCGCGGTGCAAAAATTACGTATTTGGATGTGGATGAAAATGGATTTGTGGATCTGGAGCAGCTGAAAAATGCGATTACAGATGAAACCATTTTGATTTCTATTATGTTTGCCAACAATGAAATTGGTACGATTCAGCCCATCGCAGAAATTGGAAAGATTGCTAAAGAACATGGGGTGCTTTTTCACACAGATGCGGTACAGGCTTTTGGGCAGGTGCCTATTGATGTGGAAGCATTGAATATTGATATGTTGTCTTCCAGTGGACATAAGATCAATGGACCTAAGGGAATCGGTTTTCTTTATATTCGTAAGGGTGTGAAAATTCGCTCTTTTGTACATGGCGGAGCTCAGGAAAGAAAACGCCGTGCAGGTACAGAAAATGTTCCGGGTATTGTAGGATATGGTGTGGCAGCAAAACGGGCAGCAGAGAGCATGCAGGAGAGAACAGCCAAAGAGATTGAGCTGAGAGATTATATGATCGACAGACTCCTGAAAGAGGTTCCCTACACAAAATTAAATGGAGATCGTGTAAAAC
>CAVBGA010000215.1:0-4245 GCA_963594675.1 Lachnospiraceae bacterium | reverse complement strand
ACGGAAGTGGAGCAGTTGGAGCAGAAGGAAAATGGTTGTACTGCGGAATTAAATGAGATAGAGATTCGTCTATCTGAGGTAAAACAAAAGATTTCCTTTGTTGATGAAAATCTTGCACGAATTTCCAGGCAAAGTCGTACTCATGAAGAAGAAATGAGGGAAATCCAGCAATCTCGAGGGGATAGCGGCCGTTTGATCAATGACAAGGAAGAAGAAATTCGTTCTCTGGAAAATGAGCAGAAAAACACAGAACAGGCACTTACTAGCCTGAATGGGCGGATTGCTGAACGCCTAAAGGATAAGGAAGAAAAAAATAAGGAATATCGTTCCTCCTTTAATCAAAGAGAAGAACTTACTGGAAGAATCAATCTTTTGGACAAAGAAGGTTTTCGACTGTCAAGTCAGAAGGAAAAACTGGAGGAATTTAAAGAAAATCGAATTTCTTATATGTGGGATGAGTATGAACTTACCCCGACGGCGGCTCTGTCTGCAGAACATGATGATCAAAAAGACCGGAAGGAATTAAAACAGGAAGCTACGAAACTTCGGGAGGAAATTCGCAAACTGGGACCAGTCAATGTAAATGCCATTGAGGAATATAAAGAGCAGAAGGAAAGGCATGATTTCTTAGAGCAGCAACATACAGATCTTGTGGAAGCAAAGAAAAATCTGGAAGGCATTATTGAGGAGTTGGACACTGGCATGAGAAAGCAATTTGCTGAGAAATTTGCCATTATCCGAACAGAATTTGATAAGGTATTTAAAGAGCTATTCGGAGGCGGAAGAGGTGCCTTGGAACTGGTGGAGGATGAGGATATTCTAGAAGCCGGCATTCGGATTATTTCTCAGCCGCCGGGAAAGAAGCTTCAGAATATGATGCAGCTTTCCGGTGGAGAAAAGGCATTGACGGCTATTGCTTTATTGTTTGCCATTCAAAATCTGAAACCATCCCCATTCTGTCTTCTTGATGAGATAGAGGCGGCTCTTGATGATAGTAATGTCACTAGATATGCGCAATATTTACATAAGTTGACAAAAAATACTCAATTTATTATTATTACCCATAGACGAGGCTCTATGGCTGCAGCAGATCGTTTGTATGGTATTACGATGCAGGAGAAAGGTGTCTCTGCATTGGTTTCTGTTAACTTGATTGAGGATGATCTGGACAAATAATTGGTAATAATGTATGGAAGGGCGTCTGTAAAGGGTATGAGAGGAAAATATTTGAAAGAATGCTTTCAAATGACCCTTGATGATGCATGAATTGTATCAGAAAAGAGGAAAAGATGAGTGAAGAAAAAGGCGGTTTTTTTCGAAGACTTGTAAATGGTCTATCGAGGACTCGAGATAATATTGTATCGGGAATAGATTCCATTTTTAGTGGATTTAGTAGCATTGATGATGATTTCTATGATGAAATAGAAGAAATGCTGGTTATGGGGGATATTGGTATTAATACCACCAATGCCATTATTGAGAATCTGAAAGAAAAAGTAAAAGAAGAGAAGATTAAAGAACCATCCCAATGCAAACAACTTTTGATCGATAGTATTGAGAAACAGATGAACGTAGGAGAAAGAGCCTATGAATTCGAGAATAAAAAATCTGTTGTTCTGGTAGTTGGCGTAAACGGTGTGGGTAAGACGACATCGGTAGGTAAACTCGCCGGCAAATTAAAAGAGCAAGGCAAGACGGTGGTGTTGGCGGCTGCGGATACCTTCCGCGCGGCGGCTGCAGAGCAGCTTACTATGTGGGCGGACAGAGCTGGTGTAGAAATTATTAAGGGACAGGAAGGTGCTGACCCTGCGTCTGTTGTCTATGATGCAGTGCAGTCAGCTAAGTCAAAAAATGCAGACGTTCTTCTCTGCGATACAGCAGGACGCCTGCACAATAAGAAAAATCTTATGCAGGAATTGGGGAAGATTTATCGAATTATTGAAAGAGAATATCCGGAAGCCTATTTGGAGACCTTGGTTGTTCTTGATGGTACAACGGGCCAGAATGCATTAATTCAGGCAAGAGAGTTTGCAGAAGTTGCGAAGGTCAGCGGAATTATTCTGACAAAGCTTGATGGTACAGCCAAAGGGGGAATTGCTGTTGCAATTCAGTCAGAACTGGGGATTCCCGTAAAATATATTGGTGTGGGAGAGTCTATTGACGACCTTCAGAAATTTGATCCTCGTCAATTTGTGGAAGCACTTTTTCATACATCAGATGAGAAAGAGGAGGAATAATAAGCAATGCTTACGCTTGATAAGTTTGAAGAGGCAGCAGAAATTGTAAAAGAAGTTACACTGGAAACAAAATTGGTTTACAGCGATTATTTCAGCACCATTACCGGCAATAAAGTATATCTGAAACCGGAGAATATGCAAAAAACCGGAGCTTATAAAATTAGGGGTGCTTACTATAAAATTAGTACTTTAACAGATGAGGAGAGAAGTAAGGGTCTGATTACCGCATCAGCTGGCAACCATGCGCAAGGTGTTGCCTGCGCTGCAAAGAAGTATGGTGTTAAGGCGGTAATTGTTATGCCGACCACCACTCCTTTGATCAAAGTAAATCGCACCAAAAGCTACGGAGCTGAGGTGGTGCTCTACGGAGACGTTTATGATGATGCATGTGCGAAAGCATATGAGCTTGCAGAAGAGTATGGATATACCTTTATTCATCCCTTCGATGATCCGGCAGTAGCAACAGGACAGGGAACGATTGCTATGGAAATTGTTAAAGAACTTCCCTTGGTTGACTATATTCTGGTACCTATCGGTGGTGGCGGATTGGCAACTGGAGTTTCTACTTTAGCTAAGATGTTGAATCCTAATATTAAGGTGATCGGCGTAGAACCTGCTGGTGCAAATTGCATGCAGGTATCCTTGAAAAAAGGCGAGGTAACAACGCTTCCTACAGTGCAGACAATTGCAGACGGTACCGCTGTGAAAACTCCTGGCGAGGTGATTTTCCCTTATATTCAGAAAAATATTGATGAGATTGTAACTGTAGAGGATGAAGATCTTATCGTAACCTTCCTGGATATGGTGGAGAATCATAAAATGATCGTAGAGAACTCTGGACTTTTGACGGTAGCTGCTTTGAAAAAACTGAATATAAAGAATAAAAAGATTGTATGTATCCTCAGTGGTGGCAATATGGATGTTATTACCATGTCCTCAGTGGTACAGAATGGTTTGATTCAGAGAGATCGTATTTTCACAGTATCTGTGCTTCTGCCGGATCGTCCTGGTGAGTTGGTAAGGGTATCTCAGGTAATTGCAGATCTGCAGGGCAATGTTATTAAACTGGAGCATAATCAGTTTGTCAGCATCAACAGACATGCAGCTGTGGAATTGCAGATCACTATGGAAGCTTTCGGAACGGAGCATAAAAACTCTATTGTAAGTGCACTGGAAAAAGAAGGTTTCCGACCAAGGCTTGTACGTACCAACCTGTAAATTGTGATTAAGGAGTGTTTGACACTCCTTTTTCTATATCATAAGGAGAAAGATGGGATGCAAAGACTTTTGATATTAGATTGCTCGAAGGGAGTAAGTTTGCAGGCTCTCTGGGAAGCTGTTGGTCAATTGAGCGATAAGAAGGATTGTCTGACGGATAAGGAGAGAGAAAAAGTAAAGCTTTTGCTAAATCAAACCATAGATAGGACGAAAAGAGAATGGCCGGAATATAAAATTCCTTCGGAGAAAATGAAAATGCTGGAAGAACTGCTGCAGACATTCGTCTCTCTGAAGACAGAAAAACTGGCCCTTTCTTCTCTGGGACTTGGATATGGTAATCCAGAGCTTGTTTCTTTTGCTGGCAAGTGGAAAATACCCGTTAAAATTCTCAAGGAAGAAGACCGGACAGATATTTTTGCTCTGACACTGCTGACAATTTTAAGGAATTGTGAACTTCCCCAGGAAAATTTCCTGATTGAAAAAAACAGCCAGGGAAAGGATGAAAGAATAGGATTGGCTTTGCGGCTTCTATTAGTCCGTGAGGAAATTCCTAAGAACCGAATTTTGGTTCTGGAGAGCAATATGGATGACATAAGCGGCGAACAGATGGGATTTCTTATGGAACGGCTTTTTCAGGCAGGAGTAAGAGATGCCCTATATATGCCTGTATACATGAAAAAAAACCGGCCAGCCTATATGCTTCAAGTTTTGGTGGATGAGGTGCTGGTAGATCAAGTAGAAGATCTTATCTTTTCAGAGTCTACAACGATAGGTATTCGCAGATACTATG
>CAVBGA010000214.1:0-5169 GCA_963594675.1 Lachnospiraceae bacterium | reverse complement strand
AAGTCAGGATGAAATAGAAGGAATGTTCATCGAAAATGCAGATGAACCTTATGCTGCATCGATTGCCAAAACTATTAGTAGTTTTCAAAAAAGTGGAAAGAAAATTGAGACCACCCTTCAATTGCGCCAGGTTATTGAAAAAGCATTGATGCAGGCTGGCATTCCTGAGCAGGAAAGAAAGGATGCAGTGAAAAAGTCTTGTGCCCGTTGTTTTCAGGCCTTGCGTATTGAAGTAAATAATGAATATGAGGTTCTCTACGAATTGCTGCATAAATTGCCGGATGTACTAAAGCCTGGTGGGAGAGTGGCTATTCTTACCTTTCACTCCGGAGAGGATCGTTTGGTAAAGAAGTCCTTTAAAGAGTTGAAAAGGGCAGGCATTTATTCTGATGTTGCCAGAGATGTGATCCGACCCAGCCAGAAGGAGTGCATCGATAATCCCCGGGCAAAATCTACCAAGATGCGTTGGGCGATTAAGGAGGAAATCTCTAATGGGGAATTTTAGTATTGTACTGCAGCAGATAGGAATGTTTATCATCTATGGTATTCTTGGAGTCTTGGCAATTAAGCTGCAGATTTTGAATCGTAATGGACTGGATATGATTTCCAAATTGATTGTAAAAATACTGATGCCATTGCTGATTTTTACCAATACCATTAACGGAACAGAAAAGGGAGAATTTTTGCAGGCCTTGCCTATCTTGGCAGCTGCGGTAGTATATTATGCGATTTTGCTAAGCACTGGTTTTGCTTTAAAAAAGTGTTTTCATATGAAGGGAAATCGAGGCCGGGTTTATCATGCCTGTTCGGCTTTCAGCAATGTAGGCTTTATGGGAATTCCTGTGGTAACGGCACTTTTCCCAGATAAGGGAATGATCTATATTTCTGTTTTTACTGTGGTGGACCAGTTGATTTTGTGGACGATAGGCGTGAATCTTACCCTGCCTGTGGAAGGCGGTATTTCTTATACAAAAAAAGAAAAAATTAAGAAGATGTGTAATCCCAACACCATTGCTATTTTATTGGCGGTTGCTTTTATCTTTTTAGGAATTTCTCTTCCGGATTTTATGAATACAGCCCTTACTAAGACCGGGGCTATGACAACGCCTTTGGCTTTGATTTATCTGGGTGGTGTCTTCTGCTTTGTAAATATGGGATCTTATCTGAAAAAAATAGAAATCTATGGAATTATGCTGGTGAAAATGATACTTTTACCCATGCTGATGTTCTTTGTTTTTCTGCATTTTCCGGGGCTGACCCATGAGATGGCAGTAACCCTAAGTGTTTTATGTGCCATGCCGGTTATGACTTCCCTATCTATGATGGCTCAAAGTCAGCATTCCGATGGGGATTATGCAGCAGGGGTAAGTTTTGCCACTACTCTGGTATCTATTGTTACCTTACCTGTCATGTGTCTATTTATTCATTAAAAAATCCTTACTGTTTTTATTTAGGAAGACAGTAAGGATTTTTTCTTTAGTGCACTTTTTTCTTTTCTTTTTGATTCAGGTAAATATAGAATCCGATGTTTAAGAGGATTCCCACACTGGTAGATACCGGAGCCGCCAGACCAATTTTGGTCAAACTGGCATTGGGTTGGATACTCATAATATAGGCAAAAGGCAGACGCACCAGAAGGGTTTGGATCAGGCCTTGTGCCATAACCCATAGAGTTTTATTGTTTCCATTGAAATAACCTACCATGCTGAAAAGGACAGCGGTTACAACTGATTCCAGAGCAAATCCTTTTAAGTATTCATAGCCTTTTTGGATAACACCTGCATCTGTGGAGAAAAATCCAGTCAGAATGTCACCCTGGAAGAATACCAGACAGAATACTAGGCAGCCGATGACAAGACCGACACCGATACCGGTAAAGAGGGATTGCTTCGCTCTTTTTTGTTTTCCTGCCCCCACATTCTGTGAGACAAAGGAAGCCATGGACTGCATCAGAGAGCTGGGAACCAACATGGCAAAGTTAACAATCTTGCAGGCAACGCCATATCCGGATGAAGCCTCCAGCCCCAGACGATTGACAAAAGCACAGAGAGCCAGGAAAGAGATTTGAGTCAGCAATTCCTGCAATGCCAGAGGGAGTCCGATAAGTAGAAATCTCTTGCATTGAGGATTTAGACGAAAATCGGTCTTTTTTATAGTAAAGGAAAAATCCTTCTTCAGCAGAAGAATAATCGCAAATACCACGCTGAGCGCCTGGGCAGACACTGTGGCGATAGCAGCACCGGAAGCGTCCATGTGAAGTCCGGCAACCAAAAGCAAATCTCCAAACACATTGACAATACAGGCAACCAAAACGAAAACCAGGGGAGATTTGCTGTCACCTAATCCACGGAAAATAGAGGATAAAAGGTTGTAGGCAACGATGAAAAAAATTCCTCCGCCACAAATTCTTACGTAGGCTGCAGTTGAGTCAATAGCTTCTGTTGGAGCCTGCATAAGAATAGAAATGGGACGGGCAAAAAAGACCATCAGAACAAAAAGTATAATAGCGAAAAAGACAAATACGATGGTTGCTCCGCCGATGACAGAGGGAATTTCTTCCTCTTTTTTCTCACCGAGATAACGAGCAATAAGTACAGTGACACCCATAGCAAACTGGGTAACCACAAAGGTTACTAGGTTAAGAACCTGGCTTCCCGTGGAAACTGCGGACAAACCGGCAGTGGAGCCGAATCGTCCCACCACAAGTACATCCACTGCACCGTAAGCGGCTTGTAAAACCAGGGCCCCAAGGACGGGGATCATAAAGGTGATTAGTTTTTTTAGTATATTGCCTTGGGTAAAGTCTGAAGAATCATGATTCATTATCTTTCCTCCTGTCTTTCATGATCTGAAAAAATTTATCAATGGTAGATATCATAATATCCGCTTCCTCATCTGAAATGCTTTCCATATAGGGGAGAAGCATTGAGAAATAATTCTCATCATATTTTTTAGAAAGAGCTTCCCCGGCTTCTGTGACAGTAATATAAGTGATTCGTCGATCTTCTTCAGAGGAGATTTTCTTTAAATATCCTTTTTTTTCCATTTCTTTTACCGTTCTTGTAACACCGGGACGAGGGATATTCATGCAGTCGCTAATATCAGATATTTTCGCTTTTTTTCCCTGGGCTTCGTAAGAACGGATAATATCTAGATAATGAATGTAAGAAGAGCATACCCCTTTAGGAAGTGTAGGAAGTAGTTCGCGGATGCGTTTGGCTTGATAGCAGGCATCAAACATTTGCTTTATTTTATCGCAGGTCATATATCACCTCCAAATAATTGCCTTAGATAATTAACAATGGTAATTATCTAAGATGTGACGCAAAAAGTCAAGAAAAAATGCCCGAAATTAATCGAGCATTTAAAAGGTTTAGGAAGATTTCTCTTTTGAACTGGTTAAAATTTTTACCCATCGGTAGCGATTGCAAACAATTCCGTTAGGGATGCATTTTAGAATCTGATCCGCTTTTAAAATAGAAAAAGTGACGATGGGAGACCAATGGAATACAAAATTGCTTGCATAAGCACAGGGAATGGTAAAAAGCCACATAAAGAGATTATCCATCAAGGCTGCATATTTTGTGGATCCGCCGCCTGCAATGATTCCGGCTTCCACGGGGTATTCGTAGCAACTGCCTAGGGTGGCAAGGCTTAGAATACCTAGAAAAAGGCTGGCCAGATGCTTGGTTTCATCAGATACTGCATAGAATCCGATGATAAAATCCTTTAAAAGGAACATAAGCCCGCCGAAGGTAATTCCCACCAGAAGAAAAATTCCCTGCATAGTTTTGGCATAGGAGCGTATTTTGTCTAATTTTCTTTCTCCGATGGTTTTGCCCATGGTAACGGAAGCCACATTGGCGCTGGAGGATCCTACCACCGCAAAAATTTGAAAAATAATAGAGGCAATAGAATTTGCAGCAATGACAGTGGCGGAAATATGACCTAAAATTGCAGTTTGTGCTGCCTGAGCTACGCCCCAAAGTGCACCAGTTAAGACTACAGGAGTAGCCACGTGGATATAATCAGATAGATAGCTTTTGTCAAAGGGGAGAAGGTCAGATAGGGTCATATGTAACTTTTTATCAAGAAAAAGAACATAGAATATAATAATCAGAAGTTCCACACAGCGACTTACCAGGGTAGCAGCAGCAGCGCCCACGATTCCCAGCTCAGGTGCCCCCAAATGGCCATAGATCAGGCAATAATTGAGGCAAATATTAATACAGATGGTAGAAAGTGACATAAGGGTTCCTACCATAGCTGTCTCCACACTTTGCAGTGAATACATCAGGGAGTTGGACAGGGAGAAAATAATATAAGTCCAGCTAATTACCCGGAGATAGCGGGCTCCTTCTGCGATAACTTCCTGATCATTGGTGAAAATCGATAATATTTCAAGGGGGAAAAGTTGAGCTGCCAGAAAGAAGAGAATTCCCATAAGCAGACCAAATTTGACACCAATATTGATGATTTTCTTTATAGGCTCTATTCGCCCTTGTCCCCAATACTGGGAGGCTAGGACCATAATGCCCATGCCGATTCCTGATGCAATCTGTTGTAGGGTAAATTGAATCTGGTTCACCAGAGTTGCTCCGGATAAGGCCAATTCTGTGTAACTTCCCAACATGAGATTATCCGCTAAGTTGACAGTGAGAGCAGCCAATTGTTGGAGCACCACCACAAATAGCAGGGGAAAAAAGGTTTTATAAAAGGATTTGTCACAGGTAAATAGAAAAAAAAATTTTGCGTCCCTATCAGGGGGAAGTGTGACATAATTATTTTTTGACATAAAAACTCCCTCAATATATGTAAATTACTGAAGTTAGGATTCGTATAACAACTAGTATATCCACGATAAAAAATCAGAATACTCACATTATAACAGAAAAAAAGAATCGTAACAGCATTTTTTATTGAGCGCTCCCTGAAATTTATGAAAAAAAGAAGTGAAATGCATGAGAAAAAAATCTGTGCAAAGTGCATAAACATGGATAAAAAAAAGTAGGAATAGCGATGAAAATAACTAGGGTGGATTGACAGTAGGATTTTCCTTGCATTATAATTAATGCATGAAATGAAACGCGTTTCAGAAACGGGTTTCACCAAATGAAACATAGGAAGATAGAACAGGAAGGAGAATGTATGAAACTGGCAGTTGTAGGA
>CAVBGA010000213.1:0-5597 GCA_963594675.1 Lachnospiraceae bacterium | reverse complement strand
CCGAATGATAAACCTGCCGTTTCTGAGCCCTTGTAATATTCTGAAAATGATTAACTAGAATCTCATCATAGGTATTATGGACATGTCCATAGAGCATGTAGCTCTTTGGCTCGCCCTGATCATTCACTCTGTACTGCCCGTCATAGCAAAAGATCGGGTAATGCGATAAAATAATTTTTCGCTTATTATCATTTAACTCCATATAGGGCATGATCCACTGAAACAGGCTTTGATCAAACTTCTTATCCTTCAGATACCGGTCATGATTACCGATAATCAAGTACTTCTTTCCATTCAGCCTATGAAGAATCTCGTTGGTCTTTTCACCTTTTTCAATGGAAAAATCGCCAAGAATGACCACTTCATCATTCTTGCGAACCTTTTTGTTCCACTGTGCGATCATATGCTCATTCATGGCTTCGACAGATTCAAAGCCACGATTATCCATCTTTGTATTCAGATTTTCATGGTAGAAATGAGGATCCGAAATATAAAATCTCACTTAATTTTCCTTCCCTTCTTCCTTTTGTTGCTTTTCACGCTTCTCTTTTTCTATCAGCTGATTTGTCAGATCTGATATCTTTAGAGCCATTTCTCTGGCAATATCCTCAGCTGATCTATTTTCCATATCTACGCCGATTACATATATATTTTCACTCATCGTTGTTCTTGCTCCTTACAAATATTTTCATCCTATGCCGGGATCAAAGAATCTGATCCCGACAGAATCAGTTTTCTACTCTTTCAGCAAATAATCGTTATTCAAGACTTTCATAGACAGCGGCCCTTCAATCGTTGGTGAATATATCGGCTCCAAAGGACGAATAACAATACCTTCTTTGTTCATTCCGGAAGTATATTTTCCCTTGGCTCTCTCCAGTAAAACCTCAACTCTGTCATATGCAAAATCATCTTTCACCTCTTCCACCGGAACCATGGTAAGCTTCAGATTTTCGCATATTTCCTTCATTTTTTCTAAAGACAGCCTTCTATGTGTAGCAAGATCAATCATGGTAAAAACATACCATTCTGGCTTTGTCAGTTTCAGTCTGTTCTTCTGGATTCCTGCTCCGCAGAATTCCCCCTGAATTGCTATGTTAGGAAGGCCTGCCCCAGCAACTCTTTCTGGAATTCCATGCTCATGCGCATATTTCCACATCGCACATTTATCATCATCTGCATATTCATAATTTCTGCCGCAGATTCCAAAATGTCCATTCTTCCAGTACATGGTCACACTGCAGCCATCCATCTTTGTGCTGATATAATATCCTTTCACTGCCTTGAATTCATCAATCAACTCTGGATAAGACTGCACTCTCAGCTCATCTGTCTTTGGAATTCTATCAGGGAAATCTCCAATCACTGTTCCACTGTTTGTAACACGCTCCTCTACTTCCCATTTTTTGATTCCAAGCAGGTCTGTCACATCATCACCAAGTTTATAATCGCCTTCCGACAAAATGCTAAGTGGCTGCACAAGTCCCTGTGAAATCTGCCCTCTGAATTTCTGAGTTTTCAGGCGGAAACCTTCTCCCAAAATCTCACTCTTTTTATAACTGCTATTTCTCAAAAATTCGAACTGCTCACATATCGGAAGGAAAGAGTCCACCTCCATGTATACGCAATGATCTCCTACCTTGAACTGTCCTTTATTTGCCACACACTGCCATCCAAGGACGTGAACACATTCGATTCTGTCAGCTCCTTCTATGGGAGTTATATGATGTACATACTGTACTGATGCTAATTTTCTCTTCTCCATTTTATTCGTCTCCTATTCTATTCTGTTCAATACTTTTTAAGGCTTTCATCAACTCATGATCTTCGATATAAAAAAAGTATCTGTTTATATGCCAAGTATCCTATCTCCGACGCCTTCCATGATTAGCGAAATCAGGTTCTCCACAAAGCAACCGGCTAGCAAAATAAGAAATGTTGCCGCTATAAAAAGAATTGCAGCAATAACATTCTGCCACATACCAAAACAAAGCGATAATACGGCTGCTGTGCCAAATACAAGCTTCCATACTCCATGAAAAATGCCAAACATTTCCACGACGATATGAATAACGATCCAGACAAATCCCAGAATCATCCATACCGGTATCAATAATATTCTTCCAATAAGTTTTAAAATAAACATGGCACTTCCTCCTTCATCCTCTGGCCAGATAGGGCATATCATGATGCACCTCGGCTGTGTAATACCCACCGATAGTGCTTGGTGCGTTAAACAAAGCAGTCATCAGATATTTCTTGATATTTCCCACCTTGGTCGTGTTTTTGTTAAAACAGCTAATCACATACTGAATATGCTGGCTGTTCAACTTCAGAAAACGGCTTTTCACAAGCTCTGTCGGATAATTGGCGCTGGCAATCCGCATATACTCTTCCTGGTTCATAGCCACCTCAAGCATAATATCAACAATGCCCTCCAACAGTTCGACATCGTATGGATAACGCTCCTTCAGGCAGTCGTAAGAAATATTCTCAAGGATTACGGACTTATATGCCGCCAGGGTATTTTTTATTTTGCTTTTCTCATTCTGATAATCTGAGCAAGTAATGGCCGAAGGCATCCTATCTGATCCCATCTGATCCTGGTCCACGACAATACATTCAGCCAGCTTACTGTCATTCTCTCCTGATGTGATAAGATTAGATTGATTTGATTCAATATCACTCCAGTAAGTATTAATAATATTAGTATTATTCTTAAGAGGTCCCTCTGCGGGGACTTCTTGAAGTGCGATTTCGGCACCTCTTGAGGTTCCCAAATCAGTACTTCTTGAAGTTCCCAAATCGACACTTCTAGAGGTTCCCAAATCAACACCTCTGACCTGATTTTTACATCTTTTTCTTTTTTTCTGACTCTCTACCTTAGAATTTACTCCTATAGCTGTCCTATTTTCCGGACTTGGAAGCTGAATCATGCATTTTTTTTCGTATTCTTCGGCTCTTGAATGCTGATTTTGATCCAGCGTCTGTTCTCCCTGGAATTCTTCAGCTGTCCCAGAGGTTCCCAAATCGACACTTCTTGAAGTTCCATTTTCTATAGAGTTTGCATTTTCATCTGAGCATTCCTCTTCCTTATGCTCATCTTCAACACCTGACAAAAAGCTCTTTACATACAAGATACTTGGCAGTCCCAGTCCCCGACGCTTCTTTTCTACAAGTCCAATCTTCTCCAGTTCATTCAAATAATCCATTGATTTTTTCTTCGAAAATCCAAGATCCTTCTGAATCTCCTGAATCTGATATATGATATAGACGCGCTTTTCCTCATCCAACCAGCCATTGCGCATGGAGAGGCTCATCCTGTCCAGTAAAATACCGAACAGGACCTTGGCCTGAATTGATAACTCTGAAAAAGCCTCATGGGTCAGAAGCAACTTGGGAATTCGGATGAAGGTAAATTGATCTGCTTCTTTTCCGTAATAATAATCAAATTTCATCTTCTGTCTGCCCCTCCTTCCATTGCGTCAAAAGCTGTATCATAATTTTCTCCATTTCATCCATCGTATAATGTGGCGGGAAAAATTTTCTTAACTTCGTTTCTGTAAAAGTTACTTTCTTCTTTGCTGCCGGATTGCGTCCCGGAAGATTATCGTTAAGCAGCTGAATCATTTTAATCTGAGAAATGTTTTCCTCATTTTGCAAATAGTTTCTTAACGCTGTAATCTGATAAGCCTTCACCATACCGTTCTCGTGAATGTATTCGCACAGATATTTCTGAATTTCATGAGACAAGAAAGAAATATCTACTGCTGTCATAAAGGGAAGTTTTTTCTCATCCACCATTTCAAGCAGCTCTGGAATAAGTTCTGTCAGTCGGATATATCTGCGAATCTGAGCACGACTGTCCCCAACTTCCGTTGCCATTTCATCAGCAGATTCTAACCGTCTCTTCCGCTCATTTTGAGCGGAAGCTATACCATTATTAAACCTACGCTCATCTTGAGCGAAAGTTGCATTTGTAGTATGACTTTTTTCAACCTGCTTTGATATTAAATCAGTTCTAGCTCCTTGCCTTTTCATCGCATCCAATCTCATTTTGTATGCAAATGCTTTTTCACTCGGAAGCAGTTCCTCACGCTGAATATTCGAATCCACCATGATCACCGTGGCATCTTCATCACTTAATTCTTTCACAACGGCCGGAATCGTCTCTATTCCCAGAAGTTTTGCCGCATGCATCCTGCGATGCCCTGAAATCATTTCATATCCACCTGAGCTCAGCGTCCGAACAATAATCGGAGTAAGAATTCCATTTTCCCGAATACTTTCCACCAGTTCATCCATTTTGTCATCATCTATAACTTTAAAAGGATGGTTGCAGAACGGCCGGATATCTCTGATTGCAATTTTTTCAGTTGCTTCGCCTTCCGGAACCTTCAGTAATTCATCCACACTCACTAATTTAACTTTCTGTCCCGATCTTTGCTTCTGCGTCATAATCCATTACCTCCTTCGCTAAACTCTGATATGCCCTTGCAATCTTGCAATCCGGTCGGTAGCTAAAAATACTATGTCCCTCTGCACAGGTTTCCTCTGCCCTCACCGAGCGAGGAATATAAGTTTCAAAGGTTCCCACATCCGGGTTCATTCCATATGTTTCATGAACCTTTACAATCATATCTTTGGCATATACCGTACGAAGATCCACCATAGTAAGAAGGATGCCTTCAATTTCCAAATGCCGATTTAATTGTCTGCGCACCTTGGAAATAGTAGACAGAAGCTGTTCCAATCCCTTAACCGGCAGATAGGATGTTTGTACCGGAATAATTACCGCATCAGCTGCAACCAGTGCATTAATTGTCAGCATTCCAAGAGATGGCATACAGTCGATTAAGACATAATCGTAATATCCTTTGACCTCATCCAGATAACTCTTTAATACCGTTTCACGACTCATTACATTGATCAAAGCAATTTCCAACCCAGATAATTCAATATTTGCCGGAACTAGATCAATGCCCTCTTCATGATGTAAAATTCCTTCTCCTAAATCCACATCTTCGTCATTCACAATATCAATCAGGATATTTGCCAGTGTAACTTTTAAATCATCCGGCTCTATATATCCCAGACTCGCTGTACAGCTTCCCTGCGGATCCGCATCAATAACCAATACTTTTTTACCAAATTTTTTTAATGCAACAGCCAGATTCACTGCTGAAGTGGTCTTCCCACAGCCGCCCTTCTGATTTGCAATTGCAATAACTCTACACATAACAGCCTCCTCCTAATAATCAAACTCACGAAATGTTTCCAAGTATTCATCTACAAGCTCTGTATTCACCAGAACACGCCTCTTGATCTTATAGATTGCCCCTGCTTCCTTGGCTATGTTGTTAAAAGTGTGAAGACCCAAGGAATACAGCAGCGCACCTTCTTGAAGTGATACAAATTTCTTTCCTCTGGTGCGTACCATTTTTTCCAATTCATCTATGGTCTGTTCTCTTCGTTTCATCTGCAATATCTCTCCCTTGTATAAATTAGTCTGATTTCTACATCCGGATGACTGTCTATAAAAGACTCTACTTTTTCTACATCCACAATAGATGTCTTTCTGACCGGATAATTTGCCT
>CAVBGA010000212.1:0-12139 GCA_963594675.1 Lachnospiraceae bacterium | reverse complement strand
AACCCGAACCCCTCTTTCATGGCAAATGGCCGCAATTTCTTTTAATCGAAGAGTTTTTCCATAATAATCCGGAGAAACCAAAAATACTGCTTTTATGGCAGGATCTCCATCTAAAATTCTTTTTATCTCTTCCGGATTCAAACCGCCAAAGCTTCCTGCCTTTGGAAACCAAACCGGATTCATATAAATTGGACTAGCTCCGGACAATATCAAACCCATGGTTACCGATTTGTGGGCATTGGCCGGAACCAAAATTTTTTCTCCTTCTCCAACAGAAGCCAGAATCATGGCTTCATTGCCACAGGTAGAACCATTTACCAGGAAATAGCTCTTTCCTGCCCCATAAAGATCTGCTAAAAGTTCCTGTGCCTCCCGAATTGCACCTTCTGGCTCATGGAGATCATCAAGGCCTGTCGCCTCCGTAAGATCATAAGCTAAAAATCCTGTTTCATCTTTTTTCAGCCAACGATCACTGACCCCATTTTCATAGCGGTGACCTGGTATACAAAAATATGTGGGACGCTCTTTTCTATATTTTTTCAATGCGTCCACAAGGGGCGTTTGCTTTTGTTTATATTTCATAGTTATCCTCCACAAAAAAGATTGCTTTTATGCTTTTTATCTGATAAATTAATAACTAGACATGCGAAGTCTCTTATAATCTCGCAAAATTCACGAAAAGAGGAATTCATTATGGCAAACCCAAACGAAAGCGGATGCAGCGGAAGCTGCTCAGATTGCGGCGTTGATTGCGCACCCCATCCAGGTGATGTTACCATTACTCTCACTATGGATGATGATACCACAGTACAGTGCGCCATCCTTACTACCTTCACAGCTGGAAGCGAACAGCAGTACATCGCTTTGCTCCCCCTGGACGAAAATGGCGATAACAATGACGGGGAAGTCTATCTCTTCCACTACAATCTCGATGCCCTAGGCAATCCTTCCTTGGAGAATATCGATGATGATGAAGAGTATGCCCATGCTGCTGAAACCTTTAATGAAATGGTGGCAGAATTGCAGAAAAAACAGGCTGCTGCCGAGACTGAGTAAATATCCCCCTTGTTCTCTATCATAAATTACTATATTAGGTTAGCACAAAAATCAAGTGCAGGGAACAAGAAGACATCTTAAAAATTCTTAAAAATACTAAAAGCTACTACCACTTTTTACTGTGATAGTAGCTTTTTTCTTATTGGTCCTTTGAACCAATTCTATCTTGTTTACTACAAACCTATGTAACGTTTAAGCTAAACCTCTCTCCTCTAACCAATCGTAGAGAGTCAGCTTTTCAGCTCTTCGCTGTTTTGTCATAAAGTTAAATTGCAAAATGGTAAGCAGGGTAAATACCACAAAGAGAGCAATCAGGACAATCACACTCTGGCGAATACTTGTTCCACCACAAATGGTGCTTCGGAAAGCATTTACTGTATAGGTGAAAGGAACAAAGTCATGAATTTTCTCTACAAAGGCCGGGGAAAGTTCCACCGGATAGGTACCTGCAGATCCTGCAAGCTGAACAACCATAAACACCAACATCAGGAAGCTTCCCACCTTACCAAAGGTAATGTTGAAGAAGTACATGATTGAGGTAAAGGTCATTGCGGTGAGACAGGAGAACAAAACTGTCTTTGTCATCTCTGCCGGTGAGAAATCATTAAATACATGAAGCAGGAAAATCAGGAAAATTCCCTGAAGCAGAGCCACTGGATAAAGGATGGATGCCTTACTTGCCCACCATGCAATACCAGATTTCAATTTGCCCTTATAGGAGGTCAAAGGATACATCAGACAGAATGCCAATGCACCTACCCAAAGTCCTACGGACATCATATAAGGAGCCATTGCGTGACCATTATTTTCTACAGTTGTCATTTTTGTTTCTTTATCGTCTACCGGTGTGGCAAACATGGTGATGGTGTCATCACTCGCGGTATTATCCTTCACTGTTTGAGCACCGTCTGCAAGACTGGTCTGAAGAGTATCAGAACCATCTTCCAGTTTTGTCAATCCATCTCCCAGTTCCTTAGAGCCATCATATAGCTGCGAGGAGCCATCCTGAATCTGTCCGGCGCCATCTGCCAATTGCTGTGCACCACTATTCAAGGTGTCATTATTGGCCACCAGTTTTGAGGTTCCATTTACCAGAGTCTGTGTTCCGGCAGCCAAAGTAGTGGCTCCACTAGCCAGAGTCTTAGCACCATCTGCCAACTGCTGGGTGCCACTGGTAAGTGTCTTATTGTTCGATGCTAAGGTTGCTACTCCATCAGTGTAGGTCTTAAGACCACTCTTCAAAGTCTTAGCACCATCTTTCAGCTGTTTGGTACCACTGACAAGAGTATCGTTGTTGCTTGCCAAAGTGGATACACCATCGGTATAGGTCTTAAGACCGCTATCCAAAGTAGAGGCTCCAGATACCAGCTGCTTAGCTCCACTATTAAGTGTGTCATTGTTGGAAGCTAAAGTTGCCACTCCACCAGTATAAGATTTTATACCGCTGGCCAAACTACTGATACCACTATTAATGCTATCATTGTTAGCTGCAAGCTGATCAACACCTTCTGTATAGTCCTTTATTCCAGTATTCAAAGTACTAGCACCTTCTGCCAGCTGCTTGCTTCCAGAAGTAATTGTCGGCAAAGCGTCTTTCAGCTTTGTTCCTGCAGTTTTCAGACTTGATGCCCCACTGGTGAGTGTCTCATCATTCGCTGTCAGTAGAGTGAAACCAGCATTTAACTGCTTAATTCCAGATGCTGCTGTAGGGAAGGAAGCTGTGGAAGTCTCCAAGGTATCTAAAGCACTTGCCACAGATGCAGTACCGCTATTTACCTTCTTCGCACCCTTATAAAGACTGCTAACACCACTCTTCAAAGCTTTCAACTGTGTTCCCAAATTATCTGGAATCTGACTTGCACCAGCGCTCATCTGTTCTGCACCGGTACTCATACTCTCTGCTCCCTCGTTTAAGGTAGCAGCTCCATCTGTCAGCTGATCTGCAACTGAAGTCATACTTGTTGCTGCTGAACCCAACTGACTTGCATTACTTGATACCTCATCTGACATGCTATTAAGTGCATCATTAATACCTGTAGAATAGCTAGACACAAAACTAGTATCTACTTGTTCAAGTGCACTTGCACTATCACTTAACTGTTGTGCCAAACTAGCAATTGTATTTGCATCTATTCCATCTTCTCCTGCATTATTAATAGCGTCCTGAAGGGCCGCAGCAACATCTGTCATCGTATTGCTAGCAGAAGCAATCTGCCCATTAGCACTATCCAAAGCATTACTTGTTGCATCTGTATAGTCATTTACACTGCTGCTAATCTGACTGGTTGCACCAGATAAATTCTCCGCTGCCGTATCCAAGCCAGATGCCAAGGTGTTCATCTGAGCGCTTACACTGCTGATAGCTGTGGCTGCATTGCTAATACCTGTTGCGGCACTTGTCATGCCTGTGCTGGCATCTTCCATACCTTTTTTCGCGGTACTGAGGCCATCGCTTAACTGATCAATGGAATCCTCATCAAAGCTTGACAGCTGAGTATTCAGCGTATTCAGCCCATCTTCCAACTGCTGGGTTCCATCCTGGAGTGAACTTGTTGTGTCACTTCCTTTGCTAACAGCTGTATTCAGCTGGGAAATAGCACTGGATACCTGACCCAAATTCTCAAGACCGGAAAGCTGTTGTGCTCCAGCAGCTAATTGTTCAACTCCGGCTACATAAGCCGTAGTTCCATCTGCCAGGCTATCTGCACCACTAATGTACTGACTCGCTCCATCTGTAAGAGTTCCCACTCCATCATTAAGGGTGTCGATACCAGATTTTAAAGCTTCCGATCCCTTTCTAAGAGTTTGCGAATTTTTTTTCAGCTTATCAACTCCTGCTGTGTAAGCAGTCAGTCCGCTTTGCAAAGTACTGGTTCCTGATGTCAATTGGGAAGAATTGCTATTCAACTTCTCAACACCCTCTGTATAGCTATCCAAGCCTGTTTTAAAGGTTTTTAAGCCAGATGCCAGAGTATTAGAACCATCTGTCAGCTTTTTAGAGTTGTTATTCAGTTTTGTTACACCATCGGTATAGCTTACTACTCCACTGTAGAGGGTATTAAGGCCAGTTTTAAGAGAACCTGTACCATCATTCAGCTTTTTAGAATTCTTATTGAGCTTATCTACACCTGCTGTATAGCTTTTTACTCCACTGTTCAAGCTGTTGATTCCACTCGTAAGGGTCGGTACCTTATCTGTCAGTGTGGAAACACCATCATTCAACTGTTCTGCGCCATCATCTACCTGAGCTACGCCATCGGTATAGGTCTTCAAACCAGTTGTCAGAGTCTCTGCACCATCTTCAAATGTCAGGGTACTATCTGCAAGCTTCTTAAGATTTTTGGTAATGGTCTCATTGCCATCGGAAGCTGAGGTCAATCCATCCTTGATCTCCCCCGCGCCATCGGCAGCTTCCTGCATACCGTCACCGGCTTCTGCAATGGAATCAAACACCGTATTGGCATAGGTTTCAGTTACCTTAGAGGCAACTGCATCTTTGATCTTAGTAAGAGCGGATTCACTCATCTTGGACGCGATGTAGTTGGTACCTGGATTTGTCTCGTATTTCAGTTCCATCTTCTTAGGATTGTCATCCATAAGAGTGGTAGCATTTGAAGAGAAATTCTCTGGAATTGTGATTACCATATAATAGGTGCCATTTTCCAGACCCTTCTCCGCCGTTTCACTGTCTACGAAATTAAAGCACAAGGAATCATTGTCCTTTAATTCATCCACCATATCGGCTCCGACACTTAAGGTCTTACCATTATACTCCACCGACTTGTCCTCGTTTACTACTGCCACAGGCAGTTTATCCACATTCCCGTAGGGATCCCACATGGATTTGAGAAATAATCCTGCATAGATAATCGGAATCGCTATGATCGCTATAATAACCACGAACATAAGCTTGTTATCCAGCAGGCCTTTCCATTCGTTTTTAGTCATACTCATCCCTTCTTTTCTTTATTTCCTTCTGGCATATTCAAAGGCGGCCTGCAAATTATCTCACCTTTTTGTCAGAAAGATGTCCACATGATTCTCGTTACAAGGTAGTATAAACAATTTCGATTTGTTTATCAGACTAGATAGTCATTAATAAACACGGTGTTGATTTTCATTACGAGAAGTATTATACTAAATGTGTAACAAAGATACAAGTCTTAAATTTAAATCAAGTTGTATAATAATCAACAATATTATTGTAAATGTCTATTTACAGGCATATAATCAATTTATAAAAATAAGCGCATTTGTCATGCCTTAAAAGCATCAAAGAAACTTATTCAGATTCAGAAGCAGGAAACTGCAGGGGGTTTTTATGGCTGAAAAAGTAGATCGCAGAATACGAAAGACCAAGGCACAGCTTAGAGCCGGTCTTGCTCGTTTGATGCAAAAGAAAAGTATAAAAGAGATAACAGTAAAGGAATTGGTGGATGAAGTAGATATCAATAGATCCACCTTCTATCTCCACTACAATGATATCTATCAAATGTTGGAAATGATAGAAAATGAATTGATGGATGAGGTTACCCGTACTATCGAGGAATATCCTATGGATCCCGAAGACAGCGAGATCGCCTATCCCTTAATTGAAAAAATTTTCAGCATCATGGATGATAATAAGGACATTTGTATTGCACTTCTGGGAAAAAATGGAGATATGGTTTTTGTAGGCCGTGTTGAGAAAATGGTAGGAGAAACTATCCTGCATCGTTTATCTGGAAGAATGCAGGTAAACAATCGAGAGTTAGAGTATGCCTATGCCTTCTGTCTGAACGGCTGTGTCGGACTCATCAAAACCTGGCTCTCCTCCCAACATCAAGAATCCACAGAATATATGGCAAGACTCACCTGCCAGATGATTGAAGAGACAACCCATAATTTCCTGCGGCAAATTACGGGACATTCATAAATAGTAAATAATTTCATAAATGCATAACGCCCCTAACATACTTTATATACAGTTATGCATTATAATTCTACTAATACAATACTACATAAAACTTCAATGTGTCAGCCACTATCCAGCAATTTTGCCATGCAAAATTCCTTAGCAAACGATATTAGTCGCGCCTTTAATGGAGACGAAATCCACTGCCTACGCAGACTTAGACACGAAGACTCTTCCTGAGTGTCTTAGTCGAAATTAGCAGTTAGTTCGTCGGAATGTTGCGACTGTTTGCGTGGAATCTTGCATGGCAAAATTACGTCCGGTATTCCACACAAACTATAGAAAACATACTTTCGATTCTAGTTGCATTTAAAAAATATGCATACAGATATAACGACTTATCCCATTGCTCGCATAACTACAAAAAACCTAGAAAAGAATTTGACCTCTTTCCTAGGGATTTCCATCACATTATTTTGTAGTGCTTCCCAGACCACCATTTCTCACTTCACTAACATCATCATCTTCTGTGATACCAAAAGGCATAAAGATTCCTTGCACAAATCCCTTACCCTTTCCCACAGAAAGCATTTTCCCTTCATTGGAATCATTAGTAATACGGACAAAAATATGTCCTTCATTATCAGAATTGTAATAATCACTATCAATGACTCCTACGGTGTTGTTCAACTGCATACGAAATTTAAATCCCAGACCGCTTCTTGGATAAAGCATCAGCACCCAGCCATCCTCCATACGAGAACGAATGCCTGTGGGAATCAACATAGACTGCCCCGGCTCCAATGAAAAATCCAATGGGCTAAAAAAGTCATAACCCGCACTTCCGGACGTTGCCCGAAGAGGAAGCATGATTTCCTCATAAATCTTAGTAGCCTCTTCCTTAGAACTTTCTGGAAAAGCCTTCATCCAACCCTCCAGAAACTGCTGGGCACTTACTTTCTCAAATTTTGCAACTCTTTTCATTTTATCTATATCTCCATTCATCAATTTTCATAGAAGATTTCTTGCTCTCTTAATCCTGAGTATGAAGCACTACCCGATTCTCAGCCAGAGATTTCTTTACATCAATCACTCTCTGATTGGCACTGCCCTTCCATTTCAAAGATGTATCTTTCTTATCAACTTCAAACTCCCCGTCCACCAATACATCCAAATAATGTACGATTTCCTGGGCTTTCACATAATCCCAAAGATATCCTGTATAAAGCCAAATACTTTTCTCCGGATATCTCTTTTTGATTTCCTTTGCCAGATTCGTAACCTCAGTTACATTCTTTATATGGAGAGGATCTCCTCCACTAAAAGTAATTCCACTGATGTAAACCTGATCCAGCTGTTCAAATATTTCTTTTTTTGCCTCTTCATCAAAAAGGACACCACCGTTCGGGTCCCAGGTCAGAGGATTCTGACATTCTTTGCAGCAATGAGAACATCCTGCCACCCATAATACGACACGGAGTCCATCGCCATTTAACATATCATCTTTTGTTATGTTATGATAACGCATGCTCTACCTCTCTGTAACCTAATGGAATTTTTCACCGTTCTCTCTAGGAGAACAGCAAACTAAAATGCACCCTGAATATTAATCACAGGTAAAAATAGGGGGAGACCCATCGGCCTCCCCCTATCTAAAATTTTCAAATCAATCGCATGATTATCTCATATCCTCAGGAACATCCTTGATGCTGAAGCTAAATCTTCCCATCTTATCTTTTCCTAAGCAAATTACGGTAACCATATCACCCAGTGTAAGAACATCCTCTACACGTTTGATACGCTCATTTGCGATCTTAGAAATGTGAACCATACCTTCTTTACCAGGAGCAAATTCAATGAAAGCACCAAATTCTTTGATACTGATGACTTTGCCCTTGAATACCTGACCCTCTTCGTAGTCAGTAACGATGGTCTGTACGTAGCCAGCAGCCTTCTCCATAGCTTCTCTCTCTACGCCACAGATTGATACAGCGCCTTCATCACTAATATCAATTTTAACACCGGTTTCCTCAATAATGGCATTGATGGTTTTTCCCCTCTGTCCAACAACTTCACCAATCTTAGCGGGATCAATTTTCATTTGAATAATCTTAGGTGCATATTCTCCTACGGACGCACGAGGCTGACTGATACAAGGCTCCATAACCTCACTAAGGATATATTCTCTTGCTGCCTTTGTCTTAGCGATTGCTTCTTCAATAATTGGACGGGTAAGACCATGAATCTTAATATCCATCTGAATTGCAGTAATACCATCATGAGTACCAGCTACCTTAAAGTCCATATCTCCAAAGAAGTCTTCCAGACCCTGAATATCCGTTAAAACGATATAATCATCGTCTGTCTCGCCAGTAACCAAACCTGTAGAAATACCTGCAACTGGCTTTTTAATAGGAACACCTGCTGCCATCAAAGACATGGTAGATGCACAAATACTTGCCTGGGAAGTAGATCCATTGGACTCAAAGGTCTCTGATACAGTACGAATAGCATAGGGGAATTCTTCCTCTGAAGGCAATACCGGAACCAAAGCACGCTCTGCCAAAGCTCCATGACCAATCTCACGACGTCCCGGTCCTCTGGAAGGTTTGGTCTCTCCAACAGAATATGACGGGAAGTTATAATGATGCATGTAACGCTTGGAAGTCTCGAAGGGATCCAGACCATCCAGTCTCTGAGCCTCAGAAAGAGGTGCCAAAGTAGTTACGGTACAAATCTGTGTTTGTCCACGGGTGAACATAGCAGAACCATGCACTCTCGGGATAATATCAACCTCTGCTGCCAGAGGACGAATCTCGGTAATATCTCTTCCATCCGGTCTCTTATGATCTTTAAGAATCATCTTACGAACTGTCTTTTTCTGATACTGATAAACAGCCTCATCAAGAACAGCCAGCCATTCTTCATTCTCAGCAAAAGCCTCTGTAAGTTTTTCCTTAATTACACGAATATTTTCTTCTCTCTGCTGTTTTTCATCGGTAAATACAGCAACTTCCATCTCTGCTGGTGGAACAATCTCTTTAATTGCTGCAAAAAGCTCTTCCGGAACAGCACAACTCTCATAAGAGTGCTTCTCTTTTCCTACTTCAGCAACGATTCCATCGATAAACTTAATAATCTCCTGGTTTACTTCATGAGCTTTGAAAATTGCCTCAATCATCTTAGCTTCCGGAATCTCATTAGCACCAGCCTCAATCATGATTACCTTATCTCTTGTGGAAGCTACAGTCAGACGAAGGTCAGATACATGCTTCTGCTCCAAAGTAGGATTAATGATGAACTCACCATCGATCATACCAACCTGAGTTGCAGCACATGGGCCATCAAAAGGAATATCGGAAATTGTTGTAGCAATAGAAGAACCAATCATAGCCAGAACTTCCGGATCACATTCAGGATCCACTGCCATAACCATATTTACCAGGGTAACATCATTTCTATAATCCTTTGGGAAAAGAGGACGCATAGGACGGTCGATAACACGAGAAGTCAAAATAGCATGCTCGCTAGCTTTTCCCTCTCTCTTATTAAATCCACCAGGAATCTTGCCTACTGCATACTGCTTCTCCTCAAACTCAACGCTGAGAGGGAAAAAATCAATACCATCTCTGGGTTTGTCAGATGCTGTTGCTGTGGAAAGAATTGTAGTATCACCATAGTGCATCAACGCAGCGCCATTTGCCTGCTTGGCAACTCTTCCAATATCTACGGTCAGAGTTCTGCCTGCCAGTTCCATGGAATAACTCTTGTACATATTTTTCTCCTTTTTTCTTTATAACACTTTACGACATAGTAAGCCCGAAACAACTGAAAAAGACGCCGGTATCCTGTGTCCTTTTCAGTAGTCTCGGTTCATTTACTTCTGTCAGTTACCTAACAATAACCGTCTTCGTAACTGCTTTGCATCTCTACTCAACGCAGCTACTCATCTTCAAAGAAATGGGGCGGAATGCATCCGCCCCTGATCATCAAACTATTTTCTGATTCCGAGTCTCTCGATCAGTGAACGATATCTCTCGATGTCAGTCTTTTTCAGGTAGTCAAGAAGACCACGTCTCTGACCAACCATTTTCAGAAGACCTCTTCTTGAATGATGGTCTTTGTGATGCTCTTTCAGGTGCTCTGTCAGCTCCTGGATTCTAGCTGTAAGAACAGCAACCTGTACCTCCGGTGAACCTGTGTCACCCTCAGTTCTTGCATACTCTTTCATGATAGCCTGTTTTTTCTCTTTTGAGATCATCTTTTAATCCTCCATAAATATACTTTTTATCGCCCTAGATTAAGAGAGGGTCGGAGATTCCGTTCTCTGAATCTGGGTTAATCACACTTTGCAAGTATAGCACATCAATAATCTGATGTAAACACCTGCTCAAAATAATTTCTGCACAGAATCTGATCCTCCTGAATCTGTTTTTTCAACAAATTTACGGAATCAAATTTCTTTTCCGGTCTTTGAAAGTGCAATAGATTTACTACTGCTCTTTCTCCATACAGGTTATCCTGGCAGTCAAAAAGGAAGGTTTCCACTCCTGCTTCATTTTTTCCTACTGTAGGTTTTACACCAATATTGGTGATGCCCTTCCATTCCCTTTCGCCAATCTTTGTCTGACTGACATAGACTCCGTAGGGTGGCAAAAGCTTTCTTCCTGCTGGTTTTATATTGATAGTGGGAAATTCCAATGTATGGCCAAGATGTTTTCCATGAATGACCTCTCCTTCTATAAAATAGGAGTAGCCCAGCAATTCATTAGCCTTTTCGATATTTCCTTTTGCAATCTCTTCTCTAATATATGTGGAACTGATTTCTCGATGACCATCCATCACTTTCTCTACAACATCCACAGTGAATCCTAATTCCTTCCCCATTTTCTGAAGAAGTCTGGCACTTCCACCTCTCTTATGTCCAAAGCGAAAATCTGCCCCTACCACCACATGCTCGGCATGGAGCTGATGCACCAAAATATTTCTTATAAAATCCTCTCCGCTCATGCTCATAATTTCAGAAACAAAGGGGCATTCCAATAAATAATCAATCCCTAATTTCTCGGCCAGATGATATCTTTCTTCATTAGAGAGAAGCACCTTAAAATCCGGATTGGATAATTTCATAACGGGAGAAACATCAAAAGTAAAGATCAAAGTATCATTATTAGGTTTTTTGCGTTTTAATACCCTGGAGATCAACTCCTGGTGTCCTCTATGAAAGCCGTCAAACTTTCCGAGAGTAATTACGCTTTTCCCTTCCTTGGAAAAATCCAGGGTACCACTTATGTGTCTCATGAATTATTTCCTCCGTCCATGAACATTTTCACCGGATATAAAAGATTTCTTGATGCCCGATATTCATAAATTCCCACAAAACAGCCCTCATCATCCCATATACGAAAGCCGCATCCATTCTCGGGTCTGTCAGATCCCTGTAATTTTATAGGATTCCCATTGTGAACCAGCTTCTTCTCCTGACCAGACACAATCATCTTCTCATAGGAAGGGAACATGGAATCTACGCTGCGAATCCACTCCTTAATCCTTCCCTCTGTAACGGCTTCTTCCACCTGACTTAGGGTTTTGGCCTGATCAAGGGTAAAAGAACCCGAGGAGGTTCGAACCAGACTTTCCATACATGCGCCACAGCTAAGCTTGGCACCAATATCATGACATAAGGTACGAATATAGCTTCCTTTTGAGCAAGTCACATCAATCACAAGATGAGGCAATTGCATTTCCACTATGGAAATATCAAAGAACTCTACCGGTCTTGCCTTTCGCTCTACAGTTATGCCTTCTCTGGCCAGCTCATACAAACGTTTTCCATTCACTTTAATGGCAGAATACATGGGAGGAACCTGCATGCAGGGACCGATGAAGGAAGCGATAACAGCACGAATCTCTTCCTCATCTGCCACAGGCTCATTCTCTTCAAGAACCTGTCCGCTAATATCCTGCGTATCTGTTACTTTTCCTAACAGAAGACCTGCACGATAGGATTTTTTTTCATTTGTCAAAAACTCTACGATTTTCGTTGCACTTCCCAGACATACCGGAAGCACACCCGTTGCGTCAGGATCCAAGGTACCTGTATGGCCAATCTTTTTTTGGTGTAAAATTCCTCTCAGTTTTGCTACCACATCATGGGAGGTAAAACCTGCTTCCTTATATATATTAATA
>CAVBGA010000211.1:0-2713 GCA_963594675.1 Lachnospiraceae bacterium | reverse complement strand
GCCATAGCTCTGTACATAGCCCCTGTATCTACATAAATAAATCCTAATTCTGAAGCAAGTTTTCTTGCTATCGTGCTTTTTCCGGCGCCTGCCGGTCCGTCAATTGCAATATTAATACTCATGACCTTCCTCCTGATATTTTTCTTTTAGGGCAAGGGCTGCCTGATGTGCTGTAGACCATGCAATCTGCAAATTAAAACCGCCTGTAAGTGCATCAAGATCCAAAACCTCACCAATAAAATATAGACCATCCACCAACTTCGACTCCATACTTCCCGGTTGGATTTGTCCCACTTTGACACCACCCTTGGTAATGACAGCTTCGTTATATCCCCTTCTCCCGGTAATGGTAAAAGGAAAATTTTTCAACAAATCAATGAATCGATTTCGTTCCTTTTTGGTGACATCATGAATTTTCTTTTCAGCCGTGTCACCCATCATATCCATAAAGACACTATGGGCCTTCTGGGGAAGCAAAGCAGCTGATCCATTCCGAAAGATTCGATTTTCATTCCCCTTAAATTCTCTCAATAATCGTTCATCTAGCTGCTTATTGTTCAAAGCCGGTTTCCAATCAATCACAGCACGCAAATTCTGATTAGAAAGCATTTTGCCCACTTCTGCACTGGCCGTCAGTACTAAGGGACCGGTAATTCCAAAATGGGTAAACATCATCTCTCCAAAGCCTTCATAAACTTTCTTTTTATCTTTAAAAAGCTTCAATGTAACATTTTTCAAAGAAAGTCCCTGCATTCGAATAATATACTCTTCCTTAACGGTTAGAGGAACCAAAGAAGTCATAGTTTCCGTAACTGTATGTCCACACTCTTTTGCAAAGCGATAACCATCTCCTGTAGAGCCTGTGGACGGATAGGATAGGCCTCCGGTAGCAACTACTACCGCATCCCCAAGGATTTCTCTTCCATCTTCCAATACAAGTCCCTTTACCTTCTCTTTCTCCACAAGGAGAGAAGCTACTGCAGTGTTCAAATGAAGATGAACCCCCGCCTTTTTCATTCCTCTATGTAAGGCATTAATAATATCTGAAGCATGATCAGATGCAGGAAAAGCTCTATTTCCTCTTTCTACTTTTGTTCGAACACCAAGATCTTCAAACAAGGCAATAGCGTCCTGGGGCATAAAGCCGCGAAAAGCACTATAAAGAAACTTAGGATTACTCTTAACAGAATCCATCAATGTATCAAAATCACAATCATTTGTGAAATTGCATCTTCCTTTTCCTGTAATATATATTTTTTTCCCAAACTTTTCATTTTTTTCAAAAAGTTCAACTTCAAATCCAGCATCGGCTAAAAAAACACCACATGCCATGCCGGCCGCGCCGCCACCAACGATCAGAATCTTTTTCATTTGCCATCTCCACTTTTGGAAAAGTCCATATTCACTGTATCATCTATAGAATTTAATTCATCTCTAGAATATACCTGATATTCATCCCATATTTTTTCCATAGTTTCTAGAGTATTTACCACATCTGCCTGTTTTTTCATACAAAGTGCAACCACCAGCGCATTGATCACGCTAAGAGGAGCTACCAGGGAATCCACGATGGATGCCATGTCACTTCTAGCAATAAGATTACAGGAAGAATACAGATTCATCGGAGAATGAACACTATCAGTAATGGTAATCACCCTTGCATTTCGATTATTTGCAAACTCCATTGCTTTCAGAGTACGCATAGAATATCTTGGAAAACTTATACCAATAATAACATCATTTTCATTAATGCGAATCATCTGTTCAAAAATTTCGCTGGATGAGCTTGTAGAAATCAAACGCACGTCATCAAACACAAGATTAAGATAGAAACTTAAGAAGGAAGCCAGGGGAGCACAACTTCTAATACCAATTACATATATGGTTTTTGCTGCTAAAAGGGTATCCACCGCCAGATCAAAAGCTTTTTGGTCTATATCCTCCATGGTTTCCTTAATCTTATCGATATCCGCCTGCAGAACTTTGGCAATAATCTCAGATTGCGGCACATTACCATAAGTAACTTCCATACGCTGTATAGAATTCAAGCGATTAATTACCAATTCCTCCAATGCTCTATGAAATTCTGGAAATCCAGAATAACCCAACTGGGTAGCGAAACGAACTGTGGTGGACTCACTGACCCCCACTGCATTGCCGAGTTTGGCAGCTGTTAAAAAAACCGCTTTATCGTAATTGTCTGTAATATAAGAAGCCAGGGCCTTCTGTCCTTTACTCAATGAAGAATATTTTTGATTAATTCTGCTCAACAGATTATCTGCCTGATCCATTTTGAAATCTCCCCGTCGAAAAAACATGCCCACAGTGCGCAAAGCGCACCATGGACACGAATCATAGTCATGTTTATACCGGATAAGCTTTATTTTCTTTATCCGCTACTGTTGCGTCAACCTTTTTTTTCTGTGCATCACGGTATGCAAAGAAATCCTTTGCCACCTGTGGGAACAGAGCATAAGTAAGCGTATCTTCATCCTGCTCTTTCCAAGGCGCAACCTCTTTCTCCAGCGTCTCCAGCTGATTATCAATCAAATCTGCAGGGCGGCAAGTAATGGGCTCAACATCTCCAATACACTTTTTCTGCACTTCAGGATTGAAAGGTTTCGCAGTCGCTCCGTACTGACCGGAAAGCACGTCCTTAGTCTCTTTTGTAACCATCTTATAACGCTCACCCATGATTACATTGAAAACAGAC
>CAVBGA010000210.1:0-8899 GCA_963594675.1 Lachnospiraceae bacterium | reverse complement strand
CCTTCATATAGGCAATCACATCTTTAGCCAGCTGGTCAAATCCCTCATCTTCCACAATTACTACCGGACAAATACCCACAATACCAAAAACACATTTCAGAGCCTCAATGGCCTCCTCATAGTCAAATGCGCCCTTAGCCATAACATAGATACGCCCCTGTTCTTTTGTTACTTCAAATTCACCCTCCACAGGCTCTAAAGCATAGCAGATCTGACGAATCAGGGCATCCTCAAACATATATCTGTTCTTTCCCTTAATTCCGATCTCACCGTATTTGATCAAAAATGCAGAAAACATTTTTACTCCTTTCTTAGCTGCGTCTATATCGCCTCAGCATGGGCAGCAATTCCTTTATCACATCTAATGTATAATCAATCTCTTCTTCTGTGGTATTCTCGCAAAGGCTAAATCGCACTGCCGACTCCTTCTCGTCTTTTCCAGCAGAAATTGCCTCTAAAGTAGGGCTTTTGCTCTTCTTATGAGTAGAGCAGGCTGAGCCCGCAGAAACATAGATTCCTCTATCCTCCAGGGAATGCAAGAGAACCTCACTCCTTACCCCCAGGAAAGAGGCATTTAGGATATGAGGAGCCCCCATAGCTGGATCCATGCCATGAAGCACCGTATCTTCCATAGCAGAAATTCCCTCTGCTAGACGAAGCTTTAACTTTCTCATATGATCTACCTTCGTTTCCAAATCCCGGTAGATAAACTCTGCTGCCAAGCCAAGCCCCGCTGCCCCAGCTACATTGTCTGTGCCAGAACGCATATTATTCTGCTGACCACCGCCAAAAATAATAGGACTAATTTTAATTTTGCTATTGATATAAAGAAATCCGATTCCCTTGGGACCATGAATTTTGTGTCCACTAACAGCAAGCAGATCAATCCCCATTCGAGAGGGATGAATCCGATATTTGCCATAAGCCTGAATAGCATCCACATGATAGATCACCTGGGGATGCTCCTTTTTCAGCCAGGAGCCAATCTCCTCTACCGGCTGTACAGAACCAATCTCATTATTCACATACATGGTAGATACCAAAATGGTATCCTCTCGTATTTCCTTTTTTAAACTCTCTAGTGAAACACAGCCTTCCTTGTTTACCGGAAGTCTGCTAATCTCAAATCCCTGTTTTTCCAAAAATTCTGCGGCCGAAGACACTGCCGGATGCTCCACTGCAGTGATAATCAAATGTTTTCCTTTCCGCTGATTCGCCAGAGCACTGCCTATTAAAGCCCAGTTGTCTGACTCTGTTCCTCCTGAGGTGAAATAAATTTCTCTCTCAGGCACCTTTAAGGTGCTGGCAATCTGTTTCAGGGCCTTTTTCATATATTGCTCAGCCTCCACACCCTTGTGATGCATGGAAGAAGGATTTCCAAAATCCACAAGCATGGTCTCCCTTACTAGCTGACTCACTTCCTCCCTGCAACGGGTGGTGGCTGAATTATCTAAATATGCTTCCATTACTATTGTCTCCTTACTTCCGTCAGTCATCCAGCAAATAGGACAAAATGGCCATAAGTGCCATGCCGGCTGTCTCCGTGCGCAATATTCTTCTTCCTAGAGTAATAGGAATCATACCGATATCCATAGCCTTAGTGACTTCCTCCTTGGTAATTCCTCCTTCCGGACCTATCAGGATAGAAATACTGCTGCCTTTAGGAATTTTAGAAAGAATTTTCCGACTGCCTTCCATTCCCTCTGCCAATTCATAGGGCAAAAGTCGTATATCAAAAGATTTCTGGACCTCAAGTGCCTCCTCAAAGCTCACACAAGGACATACTTCCGGAATAAACATGCGTTTTGCCTGTTTCGCTGCACTCTCTGAAATCGCATTCCATCTTTTTAAGCGATTTGTTTCTTTTTTGCTGTCCAATTTAACAATACAGCGTTCCATTTTCACTGGAATAATTTCCGCCACACCTAATTCTACACACTTCTGTACAATCAGGTCCATTTTATCTCCTTTAGGAAGGCCTTGAAAAAGTGTAATTCGAGAAGGCAGTTCATGTTTTCCTTCTTGAACCTCATTCACCCGAATCAAAACCTCATCCGGCAGATACTCTGCGACTTCGCCAAAATATGCCACATTGCTTCCATCGCTCACTGTAAGCTTTTCTCCAATTTTAAGCCGAAGCACATTTTTTATATGATTCACATCGCTTCCGGTGATACGAATCTCACCATCCCCGATTTGTTCTTTTTCCACGAAAAAACGATACATGATTACCTCGGTTTTCTGGCGGTTACAGAAACCCACTCGCCCTGATGCGTCACTTCAATTAATTCTAGACCTGCCGCTGCAACTGCATCCGTTACCTCTTTTTCTTTTACATCCAAAATACCAGAAGTAATATAGATTGCTCCAGCTTTCATATGCGCTACCACTTCCGGTGTCAAAGCTACCAGAACGTCTGCCAAAATATTGGCTGTTACAATATCATATTTCTCATAACCTGCCTGATCCTGAATTACTTTATCATCAATGATATTGCCAATAAGGAGATCAAAATCCTCCACTGGAATATGATTTGCCTCTTTATTTTCCTTCACTGCAGGAATAGTGCACTCGTCCAAATCCGTTCCCAAAGCATGTCCTGCTCCCAGCATCAAAGCAGCAATAGAAAGAATACCGCTTCCTGTTCCCACATCAAGGAGTTCATCTCCTTCCTTCACAAACTTTTTCAGCTGACGAATGCAAAGCTGCGTGGTCTCATGCATACCGGTTCCAAAAGCAGTACCTGGATCAATATGAATAATCATGCGGTCCTTATCTTCTTCCTTAACTTCCTCCCAGGAAGGAATAATCAGAATATCATCCACATAAAATTGTTTGAAATATTCTTTCCAGTTGTTAATCCAATCCTTGTCCTCCGTCTCAGATGCCGTAATGCTTCCCTCTCCAATATCCGTAAAGATACGAAGTTCCTCAAGAGCCTCTTTCACATCATTAAGAATTTTTTTCTGGTCCTCTTCCGGCTCAAGATAAAAGCTAAGATAAGCCACACCATCATCATCAGGAATGTCCGGAAGAATATCCACAAACATTCTCTGCTTATCCTGTTCTGTGAGGGGTACTTTATCCTCAATCTCAACCCCCTGAATTCCCACATCTGTCAAAGCAGAAATTACCAGATCTTCTGCTTCCGCCTTGGTTTTTAACGTGTATTTATTCCATTTCATATAAGAAATCCTCCCTTACATGGTAAGCACAGCCACAGACAAGGTCACACTGGCCAATGCACATATTGTTGTTAAAATAATTCCTTTTGTCAACAGCTTACATTCCATATTTCTTTCCTCGGCCAACATTAAGGTAATATTCGCCACTGGAAGCGACAAAGACAAAACGGATACTCCTAAAATCGTCGGATTATGAATCACATTTTTTAGAATCAAGGCACCGACACAAGGAAGTAAAAAGAAACGAATCGCTGTAAAAAAGTATAATTTTTTCTCGCTAAAAATTTCTTTTATATTCATTCCCGCTATAGAGCCACCTAATACCAGCATAGAAATAAAGGTGGTGCACCTTCCTATATAGCTTACTGCATCACTGATGACCGGATGCACGGGGACGTGACAGAGCACAACGATAATCGTAATACAGGCTGCTATCGTACCGACATTTACCGCTCGTTTTAATTGGAAACCGCCTTCTGCCTCGTCACCGCTTAATGTGGCAATTCCATGGGTATATACCACAAAATTAAATACCATGAGAAAAACAGTAAGATAAATTACCGATTCGCTGCCAAGAACTGCAGAAGCCACCGGAATTCCCATAAATCCAATATTAGCATAAACAGTCATCATAGTATAATATTTTCGCTCTTCTTTGTCCACACCAAGCAAAACAGGAAGAAATTTCCCAAGGAGTAGCAAGATAGCATAAAGTACCACTGCCACCTCTCCCGCCAGCAAGATTTGTGATCTTCCCACGGAAGTATTTTCAAAGGCACTGCTCAGCATAAGAGCCGGATTGCAAACCCTGGAGATTAAGGTAGAGAAATCCTTTGATGCCCTATCAGACAATAGTTTCTTACGAAATATAAAAAAACCGGCACCTATCATTAAAAATACTACCAGCATCTGCTGAAATACAATTCCTGCACTCACTCTCTTTTCCTCCCAGATCAACTGCAAATCTTTATCTATCATACACGAAAATACAAGAAAGTACAAATAAAAAGAAGGAATGTCTTTATCAGGCACTCCTCCATTTCTTTACTAGTCTTCTAAATCTTCAAAGGTTTCTTTTAATTTATCCATGAACCCCTTCTTTTTCTTTTCTTTCTTAGGAGATTTCTCCTCATTACTTTGCGATTTCTCCACTGGTGTATTACCGCAAGCTGCATCAAAAGCCCGCAATGCTTCTTTGGCCTCTTCATTAAGATCTGTCGGCACCTGCACTACCAAAGTAACATATTGGTCACCACGTATGCTCTCATTTCTCAAGGAAGGAACGCCTTTTCCTTTCAGACGGATCTTTGTATCTGTCTGAGTACCGGCTTTCACCTTATAGATTACGTCACCATCCACTGTACTGATGCGCACATCTCCACCCAGAGCCGCCTGGGCATAAGTAATAGGTGCTGTAGAGAAAATATTCATATCCTGGCGTTGGAAAATAGGATGTCTGGCAACACTGACCTGAACCAAAAGATCTCCTCTTGGTCCTCCGTTGGTTCCCGGCTCACCTTTGTCCCTTATACGAACGCTCTGTCCGTCATCAATACCGGCAGGAATTGCCACCGAAATCTTCTTTTTCTTAGTAATGTAGCCAGATCCATGACAATCTGTGCACTTATCTTTAATAATTTTTCCGCTTCCATTACAGTCCGGGCAGGTGCTGACATTTCTCACCATGCCAAAGAAAGACTGCTGGGTATAAACCACCTGACCTTCCCCTTTACATTTCGGACAGGTTTCTGGCTGAGTACCTGGCTTCGCTCCATTACCATGACAGGTAGCACATTCTTCCTTCAGATTAATATCCAGTTCCTTTTCACAGCCGAATACCGCTTCTTTAAAATCAATATGGAGGATTGCGCGAAGATTTGCTCCCTTCATGGGACCATTATTAGATCTTCTTCTAGTTCCACCACCAAAAAGATCTCCGAAAATATCTCCAAAGATATCTCCCATATCTGCTCCGTTAAAATCGAAACCGCCGGCTCCACCGCCGCCATTTTCAAACGCTGCATGACCAAATTGATCATACTGGGCACGTTTCTGGGAATCACTAAGGATACCATACGCTTCTGTGGCCTCCTTAAACTTTGCCTCGGCTTCTTTATCTCCAGGATTCATGTCCGGATGATATTTTTTCGCCAATTTTCTATATGCTTTTTTTATGGTCGCATCGTCAGCGCCCCGATCTACTCCAAGGACCTCATAGTAATCTCTCTTTTCTGCCATGATGCCTGCCTTTCCTTTTTACTAAGCTGACTCACGAGCAAAAACACCCGTGAGTCAGCCTGAATTTTATTATCTTAATAGGGCTTCAACACCCTTCTATAGGATTTTCCTATCGATTATACCTCTTTGTAGTCAGCATCTACAACGTCATCATCGGAAGCACCATTTGAAGCACCACCCATATCGCTATAGCCTGCCTCACCAGAGTCCTGAGCACCCTGAGCACCAGCTGCACCCTGAGTCTGCTCATACATCTTAGCAAAAAGTTTCTGTGCACTCTGCATCAATTTTTCCTGAGCTGCTTTGATCTCAGCGATCTGTGCATCACTAGTCTCCTCAGGAGTAGTTTTTGCAAGAACCTCTTTCAAAGCATTCAGATCAGCTTCAACTGCTGTCTTGTCATTTGCATCGATCTTGTCTCCAGCCTCCTCGAGAGCCTTCTCTGTCTGGAATACGAAGGAGTCTGCCTCATTTCTGGTATCTACTGCCTCTTTACGTTTCTTATCCTGAGCCTCGAACTCAGCAGCTTCTCTTACTGCCTTATCGATCTCATCATCAGACATATTAGAACCTGCTGTGATGGTAATATGCTGCTCTTTTCCTGTACCAAGATCCTTAGCAGATACATTTACGATACCATTGGCATCAATATCAAAGGTAACCTCGATCTGAGGAACACCTCTTCTTGCTGGCGGAATACCATCCAGACGGAACTGTCCCAGAGATTTATTGTCTTTTGCAAACTGTCTCTCACCCTGGACAACATTAATGTCAACTGCTGTCTGATTATCTGCTGCTGTAGAGAAAATCTGACTCTTCTTGGTAGGAATTGTTGTATTTCTCTCAATCAGACGAGTCGCAACACCACCCATGGTCTCAATGGAAAGAGAAAGGGGAGTTACATCTAGAAGAAGGATATCTCCTGCGCCCTCATCGCCGGCAAGTTTACCACCCTGTACAGATGCACCAAGAGCAACACACTCATCCGGATTCAGAGTTTTGCTGGGCTCATGTCCTGTCAACTGCTTTACTTTATCCTGTACAGCAGGGATACGTGTAGATCCACCAACCAGAAGAACTTTACCAAGCTCAGAAGCAGTGATTCCTGCATCAGAAAGAGCTCGTTTTACAGGCTCAGCAGTCATTTCTACCAGATCATGTGTCAATTCATCAAATTTTGCTTTGGTCAGGTTCATATCAAAATGTTTGGGTCCTTCAGCTGTAGCTGTGATGAATGGCAGGTTGATATTTGTTGTTGTTGCGGAAGAAAGCTCTTTTTTCGCCTTCTCTGCAGCCTCTTTCAATCTCTGAAGTGCCATCTTATCGCCAGACAGGTCTACACCTTCTGTTCTCTTAAACTCACTGAGCATATACTCTGTGATCTTTGCATCAAAGTCATCACCACCAAGACGGTTATTTCCTGCAGTAGAAAGAACCTCGATAACACCATCGCCAATCTCAATGATAGAAACATCGAATGTACCACCGCCAAGGTCATATACCATGATTTTCTGCTCTTTTTCATTATCCAGTCCATAAGCCAGTGCTGCAGCAGTAGGCTCGTTGATGATACGTTTTACATCAAGACCTGCAATCTTACCTGCATCCTTGGTTGCCTGACGCTGTGCATCATTGAAATAAGCAGGAACAGTGATAACTGCCTCTGTTACTTTCTCACCAAGATATGCTTCAGCATCTGCTTTTAATTTCTGCAGGATCATTGCAGAAATTTCCTGGGGTGAATATTTTTTATCATCGATGGTTACTCGATAGTCGGAACCCATATGTCTCTTAATAGAAGAGATGGTCTTGTCTGCGTTTGTTACTGCCTGACGTTTTGCCGGCTCACCTACCAGTCTCTCTCCTGTTTTTGTAAATGCTACAACAGACGGTGTTGTTCTTGCTCCCTCTGTATTTGTAATAACGGTGGGCTGTCCACCTTCCATAACTGCTACGCAACTGTTGGTTGTACCTAAGTCAATACCAATAATCTTACTCATAATAATTGCCTCCTAAATCTATCATCTATTCTAAATTTTGTTTTTGCAGCTATTAATTCGCTACCTTTACCATGCTGTGTCGAATTACCAAATCCTTATAGGTATAACCCTTCTGGAATTCCTCCACCACAACATTTTCATCAGCATCCTCATCTTCCACATGCATCACTGCATTATGAAAATTCGGATCAAAAGTCTGACCTACCGCTTCAATGGACTTAACTCCTGCCTCTTCTAAAGCAGTTACCATTTGTTTATAGGTCTTATTCATTCCATCAATAAATGGATCTTCCATTTTCTCTTCAGGAACCTGGCCTAAACCTCGTTCAAAATTATCAACTACCGGAAGAATCTTTTCAATGATCTCCTTTGCTCCGATATTGTACATAGCGGATTTTTCTTTTTCGGTACGTTTTCTATAATTATCGAACTCAGCCATTTGTCTCATAAGACGGTCATTCAGCTCTTCAATTTTTTCATCTTTTTTATCTTTTTTCTTTGCTGTTGTCTCAGCATTTTCCTCTGCAGTATCCTCTGCCTGCTCTGATTTCTCAGTAGCGACTTTATCTGCAGCTTCTGCCCCAGACTCCTCAGTTACCAGCTCATCAGCAACCTTTGAAGCTTCCTCTGCGGCTGTCTCTGTCTGCTTTGTATCTTCAGCCATTATCATTCCTCCAGTTTCCTACTATTCTTTCTTGAAAACAGAATCCAAGGTTGCCTTCAAAGTTCTCAGATTATCAACAACATTTTCATAATCCATCCTCTTAGGACCTACGATTCCGATATGTCCTTTCATACCGCCACCCAAATCATAGGATGTGGTCACCAGACTGCAGTCTGCATATCCTGCCACAGGAGATTCCTCTCCAATATAAACCTGAATGCCAGTTTCTTCATCACTGTCTTCCTCAGAAAGGTTAAACAGTTCAGCCAGGGGTTCTTTTTCTTCAAAAGCTGCAAGCAATTGGCCTGCCATCTCGCCATCCGTCAACTCCGGATATTTAAGAATGTTCGTTGCACCGCTAGTATAAACGGGAACATCTTCTTTTTCAGAAATCATTTTACCAATAGTATCCAGAACTGTAGCAACAATCTCACTATGAATTCCTGCCTGTTCCTTCATCTTAGTAATCATTCCCAAGCTGATTTCCTCACTGGTCAAACCATTAAGCTGTGTATTCAGCAAAAGATTTAACTTTAAGAGGGTTTCATTGTCCAACTCTTCGTCAAGGTCAATCATCTGATTCTTCACCGCGTTGCCCTCGGCAACAATCACAGCAAGAAGTTGTCTCTCATTCATCTTAGAAAGCTGTACAAACTTCACTTTTGTTCTGTGATAATTAGGACCTGTAATCATGGTGGCATATTTGGTATTGGAAGCCAGCACCTTAACTACCTGCTTCAAAACCTGCTCCATACGATCCGTCTTCTGAATCATCAGCTCTTTCGCTTCCGAAACTTCCTCTTCCTTTTCTC
>CAVBGA010000209.1:0-7597 GCA_963594675.1 Lachnospiraceae bacterium | reverse complement strand
ATTCATAACCGTAGCAAGCATACCAATCTGATCAGCCTTTGTACGGTCAATATTCTCGCTACTTCTTCCTCGCCAGAAATTGCCGCCGCCAATAACGATACCAACCTGAATGCCTTCATCGCAAAGTGCCTTCACCTGTTTTGCAACCTCTGTTACTGTAGGCTCATCAAAACCGGTCTTCTTATCTCCCGCAAGAGCCTCACCACTTAATTTTAATAATACTCTCTTCATATACAAAGGTACTCCTTATTTCATGTGAGTTTATACCCGTATTATACCAATTTCAGCAGAACTTGTGTAGTATTTTTAGACAATTACAAGGAAACCGTCACAAAAATATCATAAATTGCCTTGATTGCCGTCTCAAAATCACGATTTTCCACACCGATGATAATATTAAGCTCACTGGATCCCTGGTCAATCATCTTTACATTTACATGGGCATGAGCCAATGCTGAGAAAATTCTTCCAGCAGTACCTCTGGTACGCTTCATACCACGTCCTACTACTGCGATCAATGCCAAATCTGCCTCCAACTCAATGGTATCCGGCTGCAATGCTCTGTGAAGACCTGCAATAACCCTCTGCTCTACCTCATGAAATTCATCCTGATGAACGAAAACACTCATGGTATCGATACCAGAAGGCACGTGCTCAAAACTAAGTCCGCAATCCTCAAATACTTCAAGAACTTTGCGTCCAAAGCCTATCTCGGAATTCATCATATCCTTTTCAATATTGACACAGGCAAAACCTTTTTTACCAGCAATACCTGTTATGGTATATTTAGGTTTGCTGCAGGTACTCTCAACAATCATGGTACCCTTATCTTCCGGACGATTGGTATTTCTAATATTAATCGGAATACCAGCGGAGCGAAGAGGGAAGATAGCATCTGCATGAAGCACGGTTGCACCCATATAAGATAACTCACGCAGCTCCTTATAAGTAATTGTTCCAATCGTAGCAGGATTCTTAACTATGTGGGGATCTGTTACCAAGAAACCGGAAACATCAGTCCAGTTCTCGTAAATATCTGCATTCACGCTACGAGCTACAATAGAACCTGTAATATCTGATCCACCTCTTGAGAAAGTACGAATTGCACCATCAAATCCTCTTCCATAAAATCCAGGGATAACGGCATATTCAAAATTCTGCAGACGATCTGCCATAGCTGCATATGTCTTTTTCTGATCTAAAATTCCATCTTCAGCAAAGAAAATTACCTCTGCTGCATCAACGAATTCAAAGCCAAGGTATGCAGCAATTACGATACCATTCAAATACTCACCACGGGAAGCCATATAATCAACTGTGGTACCAGCTTTCAGGTTCTCCGCAATTTTTTTAAATTCCTCATCCAGACTCAGGGTCATAGAAAGGCCGCTAATGATCTCTTCATATCTGGCTTTAATATTATCAAGTTTCTCTGAGAACTCCTCACCCTTGGCCGCAGTTTCATAGCAGTCGTAGAGCATATCCGTTACTTTAATATCTCCAGAAAATCTCTTGCCCGGTGCAGAGGGAACCACATATCTTCTCTCAGCTTCTCCACGGACAATATCGCCAACCTTTTTAAACTGTTCTGCATTTGCAAGAGAACTACCACCAAACTTTACAACTTTAAGCATTTTTCTTCCTCCAATTGCTTTGGTCATTTTTTATATTTCCATACAAGAAATTTCTACTATATACTCATGGAAAATTCTCCAAACAGCAGAATTCCCCCACTCATTTAAGACTCACTGTTGAGTCCTTCGCTTCAGATTCGAGTCTATATCCATAGACGATGGCACTGAATATCTACAATTTATTACAATTTTCTTGCAAAGTCAAGGAAAAGAGATGTAAGGCACAGCAAAAGCCCCCATCTGCAACACAAATGAGGGCTTTTATCTCAATATCTATCAAAGTTCATCTTTAAAAGAATTCTCTCTGATACTATTTAGAATTAGTCAGATTCTTAGATCTCAGGCTTTACCGGCACTACCAAGTACGTTCTGGATCTTATGAGCAACCATATCCTTAACTGCCTGACGAGCAGGTTTCAGATACTGACGAGGATCGAAATGATCTGGATGCTCAGCCATGTACTGACGAATTGTAGCAGTCATAGCAAGACGGATATCGGAGTCAATGTTGATCTTGCAAACAGCAAGCTCAGCTGCATGACGAAGCTCATCTTCCGGAATACCAATAGCGTTTGGCATCTGTCCACCATTCTCGTTAACGATCTTTACAAACTCCTGAGGTACAGAAGATGATCCGTGAAGAACGATTGGGAATCCTGGCAGTCTCTTGATGCACTCTTCAAGTACGTCAAAACGAAGTGGCGGCGGAACAAGAATTCCATCCTCGTTACGTGTGCACTGCTCTGGAGTGAATTTATATGCACCGTGTGATGTTCCGATTGCAATTGCAAGGGAGTCACATCCGGTTTTGCTAACGAACTCTTCAACTTCTTCAGGACGTGTATAGCTTGCAGCAGCTGCATCTACATTAACCTCATCCTCAATACCAGCCAGTGTTCCAAGCTCTGCCTCTACAACTACACCGCGCTCATGAGCATACTCAACTACCTTTTTGGTAATCTCGATATTCTCTTCAAAAGGTTTAGAAGAAGCATCGATCATAACGGAAGTAAATCCACCATCGATACAAGACTTACATGTCTCAAAGCTATCGCCATGATCCAGGTGAAGAGCGATGGGAATATCCGGATTCTCGATAACTGCTGCTTCTACCATTTTTACAAGATATGTATGGTTTGCATAGTTACGAGCGCCTCTGGAAACCTGAAGTACAACCGGGCTTTTCAGCTCGCCTGCTGCTTCTGTGATACCCTGAACGATCTCCATATTGTTTACGTTGAAAGCACCAACAGCATAGCCGCCATCGTAGGCTTTCTTAAACATCTCAGTAGTTGTTACTAATGCCATAATAATACCATCCTTTCTTTAGCTTTTCATGATTCTTATAGCATATCGCAAAAATATTGATCGAACTCATTATACCTAATTCAATTAGGAAATACAAGAAGAATCCAAAAATAGGAAAAATCTACCATATCCCATCATACTATTCTCTCTATTTTTGTAAAAGATTGTGATAGCAAATAAAAAAATCGCACATATCGGACCTGCCACCGGCAGCTCTCTCCAGATACATGGTAACAAAAATACTGCAGCAGAAATCTCCGCTGCAGTATCTCTAAACAAATATTCATATGTATTTAGTTTGCAAGATAAACTTCTGCGTACTGTACACCAAAATCACTTGCCTCATTATGATCATTAAAGTAGATATCCACATGACCATAAGGTGTTCCTCTATCTTCCACAGTATAAATCTGACCATTAATAATCAGTTTTGTTCCAAATGGAACACCTGCCATAGCAACTGTACGTCCCTGTGTCGGTGTCGTTCCACTGGCTGTAGGACCACCTGCCCACTGTCCAGAACAAATAGAACAGTTGCAGTAAGCAGTCAATTTGAAGGTACCAAGCAATTCACCATAATCAGAACTTGATGCTGTTGTGGTAGTAGATGAGCTATCCTCCTCATCTGCCTTTTCATTTACCTCTTCTATCTTATCTGTGTCATCATCAGAAATAATTCTTACAGCCCAAACAGCTTTATCATAGTTCACAGATTTTTGAAGAATACCTTGTTTGCTATTTGCTGCCTCAATGGTCTGTCCATCTCCTGCATACATAACAACATGATAAACGGTTCCACCGTTTGCATAGAAAATCAGGTCTCCCGGCTGAGCATCCTCTACCGGTATCTGAGTTCCGCATTGAGATTGCTCTCTTGACGTTCTTGGAATTTCATATCCAAACTGGGCATATATCTGCTGAACAAATCCTGAACAGTCTGCACCATTCGTAAGACTAGTTCCGCCCCAAACATAAGGATTGCCGATAAACTGTTTTGCATATTCCACCATGGAAAGGCCAATGGAAGTTGCCACACCTGCATCCTGTACAGATGTTAATGTGTAATAGCATGCTGCATTCTCAGATGGTTTAATCTTCTGGTCAGCAGTCTCATACTCGCCTTCCCCCTTACTAAGGGCAGATGATCTATCTTCTTTCAAAGAATCCAAGGTCTCTTTGGCTTGAGTGTAGGCTTCATTTTGCTCAGTATTATCTTTATCCGTGTTTGCTTCTTTTGCAGATTCATACGCAGTCAAAGCATCCTGATATTCTTTTTCCTGCTCGTCAGTCCAGCCACCCTTTGCTGCCACTGTGGATTCAGCCTCTGTTCCTGTAGTCAGGTATTCTTTCTTTACGAAACCGCGAACGCTGCCTGATTCAACGAAGGCCCAGCCGTCCTCCAAATCATCCGCAAGAATAAAACAAATACCATTCTCAGGAAGCAATCCAACTACCTGGGCATCAGATGACATTCCTTCTCTAACATTAACATTCGCTTTTTTCGTTAAAGCGTAAACCTTGTCAACAACCGTTTCCCTAACCGTAGTCTTCGTATAAGTTAATGCAGAATTCTCCAAGGGATCCACTTTAGACTCTGCAAGAGCCAGCTCATCCTCTGTCTTCTCATTGACGTATGTCTCTGCATCATCTCCCAGAGTCAGATCAGATTTCTTCACGAAACCTCTCACAACTCCGGATTCCACATAAAGCCATTCCCCATCCTCTTCTTCCTGAATCACATAACACAAACCATTTTTCTTAAGTGTACCAACGATTCTTGCATCATCCGACTTTTCTTCAAGGATGTTCAACTTTTTAACTTTACTGATGGCATATACCTTATCGATTGTTTTAAATCGCCAACTATCAACACGGGCTGCAGGAACCGTAATATTCTGTGAAGCAATCAGATCTGAATTTGAACTGAACTGACTGGTTTCATTAATAGGTGTACTACTTCCTGAGCTATCGCTGTCCGAATCTGAACTATTGCCTGATTCACTGCCACTATCTGTTGATGGTGTCGGAGTTGCTTCCTTTGTGGGCTCCGCACTGGGCTGCCCTGTTGGCTCCGAATCATCATCTTTACCCTTGGTAGGGGTTGGTTCCTTTGTTGGTTCCTCCGTAGGTGTCGTAGTGGGCTCAGCTGTTGGCTCCGCTGTCGCTGTGGGTCCTGGTGCTGTCGTCGGCTCTGCGGTAGGATTTTCCGTCGGTACCGCTGTAGGTGTCGGAGTTACCTCCTCAGAAGTGCTTCCGCTGTCTTCACCGCTGCTTTCTCCTGAACCATCCTCCTCCGTCAAACTGGACTCTACTGCCGAACCCTCTTCAGATTCCGCACCAACCAGAGACGAAAATGGCAGGACCATAGTTATAGAAATAGCAATGGCAAGAGCTTTGTAAATTCTCTTTTTGTGCATGCTGCACCACTTATCCTTTCCAACATTTTCCCTTACAGACATAAAATGCTTTACAATGCGCTCCATAGCACATGTCTGTTATATCTTATTCCGAATCTCCAAAAATTGCAAGCAATCAAGGCGCTCAATTTATGGATATTCCATGAAAAATTTGTGAACTTCCTTGGCAAATCATCGGATTCGATCTGGAAATCCTACCTTGCGCTGTACTTTTCTCAGCGTCTTTGTTGCATAATATGTTGCTTTTTCGGCATTCTCTTTGATAATAGAATCAATGTAGGCCTTATCTTTCTCAAGTCTTGCAACCTCATCCTGCAATGGTTTCAAAATCGCAACAACAGACTCACCTACTGCCATTTTCAGATCGCCGTAACCTTTTCCTTCAAACTCTCTAAGAGCTTCATCTACGCTCTTGCCTGTGCATGCACAGTAGATGTCAAGAAGATTTTTCAGACCAGGCTGTTCCTCTCTATAAGCAATACATGCCTCAGAATCTGTCACTGCTCTTTTGCATTTTCTCATGATCGTATCAGGATCATCCATCAAATAAATACTGGCATTGGGATTTTCATCCGACTTTGACATTTTTTTCGACGGATCCTGCAAGCTCATGATCTTGGCACCTACTTTACCGATATATGCTTCTGGCACAGTAAAGACATCGCCATATATATTATTGAAGCGATTTGCAATGTCTCTGGTTAATTCCAGATGCTGCATCTGATCAATACCTACCGGAACTACATCCGCCTGATACAACAGAATATCTGCAGCCATAAGCACAGGATAGGTAAAGAGTCCTGCATTAATGTTATCTGCATGTTTTGCTGCTTTATCCTTAAACTGAGTCATTCGATTCAATTCACCCATATAAGTAAAGCAGTTCAAAATCCATGCAAGCTCAGCATGACCTGACACATGAGATTGATAATAAATGCATGCCTTCTTCGGATCCAATCCCGCTGCAATATATAAGGTAAGAAGTGCTCTCGCTCTCTTACGTAAAACGGCCGGTTCCTGACGAACCGTAATCGAATGCATATCTACAACACTATAAAAGCATTCATAATCATCACTCAAAGAAATCCAGTTTTTCAATGCTCCAAGGTAATTGCCGAGTGTAAGATTACCCGTTGCCTGCATACCGCTAAATAATACTTTCTTGTCACCAATCATTATAATACCTCATTTCTTGTGACCTATGGTCACATGAACATACAAGGTTAGTTTACCATTCTCAAAAATCAAAGTCAAGGAAATGGAAAAAAGATGCAAATCTGTCTTAGCAAGTATTCCTCTTGAAAAGAAAACCGATTCCATATATAATAGCCTTTAGATTGTCATGTAAGCTGTCATGACAGCCAAATTACATACCACAAAGGAGAATCACTATGGAAAAAATTGCCAGTTTCACAATTGACCACATCAAACTGCAGCCCGGGGTCTATGTATCCCGTAAGGATCATATCGGTGCAGAAACGGTTACCACTTTCGATTTGAGAATCACTTCCCCAAACGAAGAACCGGTAATGAACACAGCGGAAGTGCATGCTATCGAGCATCTTGCAGCTACTTATCTGAGAAACGACAAGGATTGGGCTGACAAAGTCGTATATTTTGGTCCTATGGGATGTCGTACTGGATGTTATCTTCTGATGGCAGGTGATTATGAGTCAAAGGATATTCTCCCACTCATTATTGACACCTTCCGTTTTGTTGCTGACTTTGAAGGTGCTATTCCCGGTGCAGCCCCAAAAGATTGTGGCAATTATCTGGATATGAACCTGAATATGGCAAAATACTGGTCCCGCCGCTATCTTAAGGTCCTTGAAAATATTACTCCCGATCGTCTCGTATATCCGGAGTAAATATAATTTTTATATTGCCTTTGTTCTAAAGTTGCAAGGAGTACTGTATGAAAACCCTGAAGAAAATATTTAATCATGTATTCATTGATGGCCTTTCCGGCATGGCCTATGGCCTTTTTGCTACCCTAATTATAGGAACGATTATTCAACAGATTGGCAATCTCATTGGTGGCAATCTCGGAAGCAGTTTGTTTGTCATAGGTAAGGTTGCAGCCTGTGTAACCGGAGCCGGTATCGGAGTCGGAGTCGCAGTTAAATTCCAACAAAGCCCTTTAGTTATCATTTCCTCAGCCACTTCAGGAATGGTTGGTGCATTTGCATCAAAAATACTTTCTGGCGAGCTGATTGTGGACGGCACCATATCTCTCTC
>CAVBGA010000208.1:0-5721 GCA_963594675.1 Lachnospiraceae bacterium | reverse complement strand
GATAAATATATTTTTTGCAGAACTCATCTACTTCTTCTGTGTAGAAGGGACTAGGTGAAAATGTTCCCATACCTCCGGTATTCAAACCCTGATCTCCGTCCTGTGCTCTTTTATGATCCTGAGCAGAGGTCATAGTTTTGATCGTCTTGCCATCTACATAAGAAAGAACGGATACTTCACGACCCGTCATGAATTCCTCAATAACCATGGTATTGCCTGCAGAACCAAATTTCTTATCCTGCATAATTTCCTGTACTCCGGCCTTTGCTTCTTCCAGAGTCTCACAAATCAAAACGCCTTTACCTAATGCAAGCCCGTCTGCTTTTAAGACAATCGGGAATTTTGCTGTTTTAAGATAAGCTAATGCCTTTTTGGGATCATCAAAATTTTCATAAGCGGCTGTAGGAATATTATATTTTTTCATAAGGTCTTTTGAAAAAGCCTTAGATCCTTCAAGAATCGCTGCGTTCTTTCTAGGTCCAAATACGCGAAGCCCTTCTGCCTCAAAAGCATCCACAATTCCGCCTACCAAAGGATCATCCATACCAATAATTGTCAGATCAATCTGCTTCTCTTTTGCGAATTTAACCAATCCATCAAAATCCATGGCTTTAATGTCCACACAAGTCGCATACTCTGCAATACCTGCATTGCCTGGTGCACAATAAATCTCATCTGCTTTACTGCTTTGAGCCACCTTCCATGCAATGGCATGCTCTCTTCCGCCGCTACCAACAATTAGAATCTTCATTATATCTACCTCTATTATTTTCTCCGAACCTTACCTTCTTCTACAGTAATCAGATTATTGGCGATCAGATTAATGGCCTGGGGCATAATCACCCACTCTGCTTCTTCCATTACTCTGCGCTGTAAAGTCTCAGCTGTATCATCATCTTTTATATTCACTGCCTTTTGAAGGATGATAGGGCCAGTATCTGTACCTTCATCAACAAAATGTACCGTTGCGCCAGTTACCTTGACACCACGTTCAAGAGCCGCCTCATGCACCTTTAATCCATAATAGCCGGTTCCGCAAAAAGAGGGGATCAGGGAAGGATGGATATTGATGATCCGTCCGCTGAACGCCTTTACAATACTCTCAGGAATAACAACCAAGCATCCTGCCAGAACCACCAAATCCACCTGTAAACTTAATAATTTATCCAAAAGAGCCTGATTGAAATCATCTCTTGTGGGATAATCCCTAGGTGAGATGCATACCGCATCAATTCCATGTTTTTTAGCTCTTTCCAAAGCGTAAGCATTTTTATTATTACTGATTACGCAAGTAATTTCGCAATTGGTAATATCTCCTCGATCAACGGAGTCTATAATTGCCTGGAGATTTGTGCCGCCGCCAGATACCAACACCGCCACCTTTAGCATAATTCAACTCCCTTTTCACCATCTTCAATATGGCCTACTACAAAAGGTGTATCTCCGCTCTTACGGATAGCATCCATGGTCTTGTCCAAATCTGCTGGATCCACAGCTAGTACCATACCTAAGCCCATGTTAAAGGTGTTGTACATCATTTTCTCTTCAATCTCTCCTTTTTTCGCAAGAAGATCAAAAATAGGAAGTACAGGATAGCTGTCTTTCTTAATAATAGCCTTTGTGCCGTCTTTTAACATACGAGGCACATTTTCATAAAATCCGCCACCTGTAATATGACTGCAAGCATGAATACGAACTCCAGCCTCTTTAATATTTTTAAGTGCTTTCACATAGATTCTGGTAGGCGCAAGCAAAGCCTCTCCCAGAGTCGTTCCCAGCTCATCATAATAGGTATCCAGAGATTCTTTTGTCATATCGAATACCTTACGAACAAGAGAAAATCCATTGCTGTGCACACCTGTAGAAGCCATACCAATCAATATATCACCAGACTTCAGTTCTTCACCTGTAAGAAGGTCTTTTTTATCAATTACGCCTACTGCAAAGCCAGCCAGATCATACTCATCCTCTGGCATAAGACCTGGATGCTCTGCTGTCTCTCCACCAATCAATGCAGCACCGGATTGAAGGCATCCTTCTGCCACACCACTTACGATCTCTGCAATTTTTTCAGGATAGTTTTTTCCACATGCAATATAGTCCAGGAAGAAAAGCGGTTCTGCACCTGCGCAGGCAATATCATTTACACACATAGCAACTGCATCAATACCAATGGTATCATGTTTGTCCATGATCATAGCCAGCTTCACTTTGGTTCCACATCCATCAGTACCTGAAACCAAGGTAGGTTCTTCCATGTCTTTAAATGCATTCATAGAAAATGCACCTGAAAAACCACCAATACCTCCCAACACTTCTGGTCTCATGGTTTTCGCAATGTGCTTTTTCATCAATTCTACGGATTTGTAACCAGCTTCAATATCAACTCCGGCCTTCTTGTAATCCAACATATTTCTACCGCCCTTTCCAACTATTTTGTATAATTTTTATATCCAACTTCCTGCAGCTTCGCATCTTTCGCTTCTACCTGACCTTTGAGCTCCTGAGCATAAGCCTTGACTTTTGCCAATAACTCTGGATCAGATGTAGCAAGAATTTTTGCAGCAAGAATACCTGCATTAGCACCACCATTGATGGCAACTGTCGCTACAGGAATACCTGACGGCATCTGGACAATTGAATACAGAGAGTCTCTTCCTCCCAATGATGTAGTATGCATAGGAATACCGATCACGGGCATAGGGAAGATGGCTGCGCACATACCCGGCAAATGAGCTGCCATTCCTGCTCCTGCAATAATCACTTTGAATCCTTTTTCTTCTGCAGTCTTTGCATACTCGAAGAAAGTATCCGGCTCTCTGTGTGCAGAAATAATTGTCATCTCATAATCAATACCAAATTTTTCAAGCATATCAGCAGCCTTTGCCATAATCGGCATATCTGAATCGCTGCCCATAACAATTCCAACTTTAGCCATAATAATCTCCTTACTGGTGATGTTATCCTTAAAATTTCATATTTATCGTTCGTTTCATTGTACTAAACCCCTTTTGTCATTGTCAAGTGACTATAAAAAGGTTCATTCAGCTTTTCTGTACCTGGAAGAACAAATAGGCCATCCTTGATAATTAAAATCTCTTGTCCATCTTTGCGCTGCACAGCAATGGATCCCAACTCATCATAGGGGATGGTGATATCTGTATGACAATTAAAATATGCCTTTGCTATATCATTTTTACGATGCAAAGACACGCTGTTATCTCTGGCGAATATCTCTTTTCCATCTGGATTATAAACTGGCGTATCTTCCGACCAGCTATAGCAGGTATCACCTACTGCAAAATGAGGGCCCATTTTTTCTGCAATTAATATGGGCAGATATTCCGCAATTTGATATTTCTTTGCCACCATGTAGGCGGTTGTATTGGTACCGATTGCAAATTCTCCCATAGGCAGACTATCATGCTGCTTCATAATATTTTCGCAAATATAAGCCCTATTTTCTTCATCATCTTCAAAGTTTGAACAACTATAGCTTTTTACCATGCCTTCTTCGAAAGTAAGGCAGAGATTTTGATACTCAAGTCCCTCTAAAAACACGCGGCTTACATGCAAAGTTCCATTCGTTCCTTCCAACTGGGGAGATGTAAATACTTCGCCTACAGGAATATTTACATCTGCTACGCAATTTTCGAAAATAGTCTGACCAGAGGGGTCTGACATTTTCTGCAATTCTACTATCAGGTCTGTGCGATTAGCTCCTTTGCCCTGAATCCGTACCCTTTCTCCTTGGTCCAGACAATCAATAAGGCTTTGCTGAATTTTCTGATACAAATGGTAATCAAGGGTATTAATTTTTACCGTTTCCCGGAAGATATCTTCGAAATTTTCCCCAATCTCCGGTACCGGCCAGGCGATAATCGTAAAACTGCGTTCACTTCCTATGATATAACGGTTGGTAATCTGTGCACTTTCGTTATCTATATGCACCTTGATTTTTCTTTGTGCCTCTGTCAGACACCAGCTTTCCGGACAGCTTGCCGGAGAAAATGGCCTTTCGCCAAAAGTTTCCATCACTGCCGGTCCGGCATGGGTATGAGCCAGTTCCTTCACCTCTTCAAAGGCATTGCGTAAAGCCCGTAATTTCCTTCCTGCCATCTCTTCTGTTAAATACAGGGCTGCATCATTTCTGTGATCGTAATCATACTGTCTATTAGGTATCGCACCATAAAATCCAATTCGTACATTTGATCTGCGGCTGATCAGATGGGATGCACTGCGATAGATTATCGCTTTCAATCCCATTTTTTCAAATAATTCTATGCTTCTGCGCACCAAACGCTCAAAACCCAAAGTATAACGTATATTTACCGTCCTTTTCTTAGAAAGATCTATATGCGCATTAACAAAGCCTATTCGATATCCTTCCGTATATACCGATGCCATACGGTCAATCTCATCTTCAGAAAGTGAATTCAAGAAAGCAGCGATTTTTCTTTCATTTTCTGATATATATTCCCCAAATTCATAAAGATATGATAAATCTTTAAGATCAGAGTCCATAATGATATCATAGGCAAAATGACAGGAAGGATCCACCAATTCCCTGGTCCTATCTCTAATCATTTCATCACAATAGTCTCTCACATAACTATAGATTACCTGTTCTAGCTCTCCTGCCTTGGGGATTTCCTCCTGTTCAAATTCACTATAAATTTGAAGAAATAATTCACACAATATGGTAAGATCCCAAAGTTTTTCCTCAAAAGCAAAGGCAATACAGCCCCTTAACTGATCTGTCAGCAGAGAGAAAATCTGACCATACTCTTCCCCTAAACATTCCACAGCATACTTGGGATTGGCATAAGATAGGCCATAATTTTCCGGCAAAATGTCTTGATAAAGGAGTTTATTTTCTTCTGCCTTCTCCTCTTCTGTCATCTTGCTTCGATTACCATTCTTCTTTTTTTCATATACATTTAATACAAAATCAAGGAAAGACGCTGTCTTCGCGAAATACTTTCCCCACTTCGTATGTTCATCTGCCTCAGTAGGAATCTCAACGATTCTTTCCCGAGCAAGAATAAACCGTTCTTCCAGCATAGTATCCAAAGAACCACTCCTATTCATCAACAATATTGCCAGCTTCTATATTTTTTTCTATGATTTCTTCCATGCATTTCCAGATTGTCTCAGATCCCTGGCCCGTCTTAGCATTACGCTTAAGTATCTGTGATTTCTTCACTCCGTGGCGTTTCCAGTCATATCCATTATTTGCATCATTTAAAGAAAGAGGCTGAAAATTATCCAAGGTGTGAGCAAACTTTGCCTCAGCTGTTTCATAAGCTTCAAATTCCAACCAAAGTTCCATGAGTTCTTTTCCCTGGTCCTCAGGAAGCAAGCCGAAAATCCGTTTCGCCCCTTTTATCTCACGGTCATGCTGGGTTTTTATTCCTTCTTCATCATATGCATAGGTATCACCGGCATCAATCTCCACAAGATCATGAATCAAAAGCATTTTTATGACTTTCAACTGATCCACTTCTTCATTAGCATGCTCTGCCAAAAGGAATGCCATCACTGCCATGTGCCAGGCATGCTCTGCATCATTTTCAGCTCTGACACGTCCCAAAAGATGAGTCTGGCGAAAAATATTTTTCTCCTTATCAATCTCCAGCATGAATTCTTTTTGTTTTTTTAGTCTTTCATTCATCAGGATACCCCCAAAAGAAGAAGACCAAGCCAGAAGACTGCCAAGAG
>CAVBGA010000207.1:0-5757 GCA_963594675.1 Lachnospiraceae bacterium | reverse complement strand
GGTTCAAAGGTTACATTAAAAATTCCAACCTGTTTTGTGGATATGGGAGCCAAAAAACTTTCCCCAGAAAAATACTGAGCAAATCCAGTATTAGGTGCGCCTATAGGGAAGATCATGGATGCAGCATGTTTTGCTTTTGCGTCATCGGAGTCTGCATCCAACTGCCATACTTCCTTAGCCAGGTTAAATACAGCCCAAGCCTTAGGCCATCCCGCATAAAATGCCACATGGGTAACAATGGCAGCAATCTCCTTTTGTGATACTCCGTGATCTTTTGCATTCTGCAGATGAAATTTTAAAGAAGAATCTGTAATTCCCTGAGCCATAAGAGCAACCACGGTAATAATACTTCTTGTTTTTACATCAATGTCTTCATTATTCCAGTTTTCTCCAAAAAGGATATCATCATTGAAATGCGCGAATTCCGGAGCGAACTCCCCCAGAGCATTACATCCTGCTGTTTGTACAATTTTTCCCATAATCTCTACCTCAACTTTCTTTTATCACTCATTCTTACAAGGATGAGTAGGACCGTATTCCTTTGTAATATATATCTTCTGCCATATATTTTACACCCTAAAGTTGAGTTCAGGTCAAGGAATTTGCAGAGAGCATTGTTAAAATGTAATAGGATGGATTAAACCATCATCTGCGGAGCATCCCAAAGATTCAATTTAGTTCCGATATTATGCTCCATAGCATATCGATAAACTTCCGTTCCCCAAGCAACGTCCTCCGTGGGCATGCCTCCTACAGAATAGATGACAATCTCATCTTCCTTGCGGTGTACCGGAATATTGCCAAGGAGTACATCACCCAGATCGTCAATCTGATCTGATGTCATTTTTCCTTCCGCGATCAAATCTTCTACATGAACTGCAGGAATAGGAATCGTATTGTAAGCATTGGGTTTCATTTCTTCCTCCCAGGCCTCATAGAGCATAATATTATCTGTTACCGTTCTGGCTCTATTGATAATAAAATCATCATCAAAACGAAGAGCAGCGGTAGATTCAATAATTGCACCAGGTTTAATCCACTCCTCTGCAATATAAGGATACTGTGCAGGATCTCCTGTAGGTGAGGAAGTAGATACGGATACAATATCGGCATCCTTTACTGCTTCTTCTATAGTATCAACAGGAATTACTTTTACGCCAGGATAATCTTTTCTTGCCGCCTCAACAAATTTCATTAAGGATGCTTTTCCGCGACCTTTCACCTTTACTGTCTTAAGCGTGGGCCGCACAGCCATGGCAGCAGCCAAGGCTGTTTTACTCATAACACCTGGACCAATAATAGCAATGGTAGTTGCATCTTCTCTCGCAAAATGCTTAAATCCTACTCCTGGAACGGCACCGGTTCTGTAAGCTGACAGAATGTTGGCGGACATAAATGCTTTGGGAGCTCCTGTATCCTTGTCGTTGAGGATCAACATAAGAATGGATCTAGGAAGACCCTTTGCTTTATTTTCTACATTGGAACCATACCATTTCACACCTGCCATATCGAATTTACCACCAAGATAAGCCGGCATTGCCATAAAACGACGATCTGGACCGTCTACTGGCATCTCTGGGAAGGGAGATTTTTCTGGAAACATAACCATACTGCCGTGAGAGTTACCATTTGCACCACCCATACGGTAATCGCCAATCTTCATTAATTTAAACATTTCCTCCATGGCTTCCACGCAGCGGCCCATGTCCCTTACTCCTGCTTTTACCATATCTTCTTCATTTAAATACAAGAAATCAATCTTTGGATATTCCATCTTTTTTACCTCCATTTAACTATGTACACTATCTATTTGAAAATTATTACTACTTTTACTTCTTTCGAGCTTCCAGATAAAGATCATTTTCCATGGCCATTACCTCCTTCATAGGAATACTTTTAAAGAGGGGCCGTTTTAGTTTGTATTTGCACCAGAAAAAGGCATATATTGCCAGAATGACAAAAATAATTCCGTCAATCTTATAAATCTGGGCCCGAACGACGGGATCACCATCGATATGCCAGATCATAAAAATATTTCCAATAATTCCAATAAAAGGAATCACCGATCCAAAGGGAACCTTGAAATTTCTCGGTGCCTTTGGTATTTTTTTACGAAACATTAATACATTGATATTTGCAATAATATAAGAAACCATCCAAAAAACTATGGCAATGGTAATCATAAAGGAAAGGGCATCACTGGTAGAAAGTCCTGTGGCATTTACTAAAATCATGATAATTCCAATCATAAGAACCCCTACGTAATAAGCTCCTCTTCTGTTCTTTTTCAAGAAAAACTCCGGCATCAGACCAATTTTTGCCATGCCTGCACACATAAAGGACAGGAAACTGATGGCCGAATTTACTGTGGAAATTACAGCAAAAATCGATACCAGGATCATCCATATGGAACCCACATATCCTAAAAGCGAATTACCGTAAAGAATATGAGGGGAAGCAGAAGCTGCAAGGTCTGCCCAGGAACAATATCTTCCCATACCGCAGACTACAAGAATCTGCATAACCAGAATGATCAAAAGACTCATTACCATACCTAGCGGGATATTTCTTCTCTCATTTTTTACATTTTTCGAAATAGGAATAACGAACTCGCTTCCAATAAATAGGAAGAAAGCCAATCCCAAGAGAGAAAAGGTATCGGAAATTGATCCGGAAATATTCATCTTCTGAATCAATTTTTCTCCCGTTCCCAGTCCAAGGATGCCAATTAAACCCATGGCAACCAAAGAAAAAATCAAACCATAGACCACCACATTTTGAATTTTGGCAAACATGTCAACGCCCAGTAAATTGGCTGTGATCAGCACCAGCAACAGGATAATGCAAAATACACTGGAAGGAAGTCCTGTATGAAATACGGTATTAATGGCATTTCCAAACATGGCACATTCCACAGATCCTGCAATGGATTGACATACGATATAGCCCCCAACCATGGTAACCAGGGTGATAAAGGGCCCCATACCAGCTAGGGTATATTGGGCAAGGCCACCTGTTAGATTTGGCATCAGGGAATTTAATTCTGCCAGAGATAACGCCGTGCAGATGTTAATGGCACAAGCCAAAATCATAGGAATAATAAAAGCCGTTCCCAAAGCACCTGCTCCCTGCCCCAGAGACATGAGGCAGCTGGTGGCTACGATCAGTCCAACACCAGTTGAAACCACACTAGGAAGTCCTAATTTTCTTTCATCCATAATAATTACCTCCTCTTATACAGAAAATTTTCTGTTATTTCAGAGCATCTTCACCTTCCTCCCCAGTTCTTACCCGGATTACATTTGTTAAAGCTGTTACAAAAATTTTGCCATCCCCAATATGTCCGGTATAAAGCTCTTTTTTTATGGTATCAATCACATCCTCCAATATTTCATCTGCCACAACGACAATAATCATCTGCTTGGGCAAAAGCTCCATCTGCTCATTCTGTTTTGGCTCATATTCTGCGGTTCCCTTCTCCACACCGCAGCCTATAGCCTGCAGCACGGTCATACCGCTTACCCCCAGCTTGCTTAGGGCCTGCCTTAGACCATCTAGCTTACTCATAGATGTAATCACTTCAATTCTTGAAAATCCCATATCAAGGTCCTCCTTTTACCTAAAAATAAAAGGCGCCTGACTCTTGTCAGACGCCATTGCCTTTGGTTATTTATTCTATTGTTTTTCTTCTTTTGTAATGCTTGCTGTTTTCTAATCCTGTATATCCTGCCGTATTCGACTTTGATATTGTTTGCTTTCTATGAGTTTACGATATTTTCCCGGCGTTCTTCCGGCATATCTGGTAAAATCATGAATAAATTGTGGCTGATCGTAATAGCCTAATGCCAGAGCTATGTCCGTCATGGAACTGTCGCTCCCAGAATTTAAGATTTCCAAAGCCTTCTGAAATCTCAAAATCTGGCAAAAGGTTTTTGGTGAAAAACCCATTTCCTCCAAAAAAATCTTATTAATATATCGGCTGGAATAGCCTGTATTTTCCTGCAAATGAGAAATCTTGATATTTCCACCACTGTCATATATCATTTGCTTTACCGACCAAACCAAGGCTTCTTTTCCTAAAAGAACCGAGCTTTTATTTTCTTCTCTGGTGAAGCTTTCAAGAAAAATGCGAATTCTTTGATAAAAATCCTTCTCCTCTTCTATTTGCTCTAGCCAGTCTCTAGAGGCATCCCTTTTTAAAACAAGCTCCAGGGGAAGACGATGTTCTAGAAGCTCACGCATGCGACAATTTAGCATCCAAGGCTGTGCCCCCGGCATAAACCGCACCCCAAACACCTCATTGGTCGCCTTTCTCTCCTGACAAAAGTATTCCAAGCTCGTACCACAAACAAAGCTTTGCATTCCTTCCTCTCCATATTCGAAGAAAAAATCTATGCAGCCATCCGGTACAATTCTCAGTGGCATATCTTCTTCTATTTTGTAACTATAAAAATGAGATATGCCCTGCTGTAGGTAGATTTCCTGATAGAAATCCTTCGTGTCTAATACAAAATAAGGTTGTGTGGGCTTTAGCTGGTCTTTTTTCTGGATCATGGATTTTTATCCCTTTTCTATATAAGGTAACTTCTCTTTATCTTGGTCCTAAATTTTAGCCTTAAATCGATCATAACGCAAGTCTGAAATATCAACGGTAGTAGATCCGCTGGTGATCAATTCTGCCATTTGCTCTGCTACACCAGGAGCAATTCCAAAACCATGTCCGGAAAAGCCACAGGCCAGAATCAGTCCAGGTACCTCTTCCACCTTGCCAAGAATTGGTACTCCATCAGCCGCCTTGTCCATCCATCCTGCCCATGTACGTACAATCTTCGCATTTGCCAAATCAGGGAAGTATTTCATAATACCACGGCAGATGCAAGGCGCCGTTTTAGAATAACAAATCGGAGTGCCATTATCCTTGGTAAAACCTTCCAAACCGGAGGATCCACCAAAAACAAAGGATCCATGTTTTGTCTGATGTCCATAAAAATCTGCTTCTGCAGTTCCCAACATCTGGTCAAACATTTTGGGTTCTGCCTCGGTTACCAGAGCTTCCAACATTGCCTGCTGCATGGGGATATCAATCCCCACCGTGCCAGCGATTACTCTGGAGGCATATCCGGCTGCCAACACTACAGTTTCTCCTTCGTATACATTACCAGAGGCACAAATTACCTTGCGAAGCTGTCCTTTAATTTTTTTCAATTCTACAACTTTTTCACCGGTAATAAAATGTACACCAAGTTTTCTAGCAGTTTTATAAAATCCCAAAGTGGTGGTTAGGGGATTGGCATGGCCATCCGTAGGACACCAGCTGGCACAGGTTACCTCATGTGAGAGATAAGGATTAATGCGTCGGACTTCATCGCCGTCAATCATTTTTACATCCAGTCCTACCTTAACTGCCCGATCTGTCAATCCAGTAAGAATTTTCTTATGTTCTTCAGTTTTTCCTAAACGAAGGTTACCATCCTGGTGATATTCACAGTCTACTTCTAATTCTTCGGAAAGGGTCGGCCAAAAATTTTTGATTCCATACATGACCAAGGGAAGCTCTCTGGGATCGCGTCCCGACTGACGGACACCACCGCCATTTCTAGAAGAACCACCATTTCCAATATGATCACTGCCTTCCAAGCAAAGCACCTGAACGCCTCTTTTGGCAAGATAATAAGAAATCGAACATCCGATGATTCCACCGCCGATTACTACTACTTCTGCAGTACTATTCATGGTCTTCACCTGCCTTTCCTTCAT
>CAVBGA010000206.1:0-9787 GCA_963594675.1 Lachnospiraceae bacterium | reverse complement strand
GCTGGCAGGGGTCTACCATGACATAAAAACATCCGGCATATACGACCCCCAGCATAGTAGCTAAAACCATACTGCTTTTTTCAGCCAATAGGACAACGGCTTTTTTTCTATCTATTTTTCTGCAAAGATTGCTGCCTACAGCCCTGGCCATATCCTGAAGTTCCCACCAGGTCAGACAGAGCGTTCCATCGTCCACTGCCCTTTGCTCCGGATAATCCGCCGCCGTTCTTTCCAGAAATTCCAAAACATTCTCCATAAAATCCCTTTCTTTTTCATAATGTGTGTAACCATTTATGGTCATGTATTGTTTTCTCTTTTCATGGGAAAAGTATGAGGGAAGATTCTTAACAGATTCTGAATGACTTCTGAAGAGTTCTGAAGAAAGATAGATAAGAAAGATAGTAAAAAAAAGATAAGAAAATAAAAAAACGAAGGAAAGGAAGGGGAAATCAATCACCCGCTTCTTTTCCTTCGACCTTATAGTATTGACGATGTCTTTGTACTTATTCAGCACCCCATTGCTAGATCCGAATCATTATTTATTTTCTTCCAGCCACTTTGGCAGTTCGGAAAGATTGGTAAGCACTGCATCTGCTCCTGCGTCCAAGAGAAGCTGTCTGCCTTTTTCCAGAGCCTGTGCCTTCTCCTCAGCAGAAAGATTTTCATATTCTTCCTGGGTAAAGCCAAGAACACTGCTGCCCTCCAAAAGTCCCAGAGAGTAAACTCCTGCCTGTTTTCCTTCTTTGACATCAGAAACAGTATCTCCCACTTTTACTACTTCTTCCACGGAAGAAATGGCAAACTGACGCATATTTTTGTAAATCATATAAGGATAGGGACGTCCAAGACCTCCTACGGAATCTGGCGTAAACCAGGCATCAGGGGCATAGCCCTGCCCTTCGGCTCTCTTTGTCACCACTTCCATCATGGCATCTGTATAACCGGTGGTAGAACCGATATGCAGTCCCATTTCCCGAAGTTTTTTTACTGTCTCCACAGTGCCAGGCTTGGGACTGGCATAATCTCCCAGACTCTGCATCAGAGATTTTTCAAATACGCTATAGATTTCTTCCACTGCTGCCTCATCGGGAAGGTTTCCCTTCTGCAAAAGCCATTGTTCCTTCAGACGGGGCATTTCCAACATAGTACGGATATGGTCTCTTTTTAACATGCCCATAGGACCGCGAATTTCATCCACTGTTGGCTCCATACCGCAAGAACGGAAGGCCAGATTAAAAGCATTTACCGGGGCAAAACAGCCATAATCCACGCTGGTTCCTGCCCAATCCAAAATCACAAGTTTTGTCTTCATTCTTCCACCTCTCTCAGAAAATCTGCCATAATCACAGTTAACGTTTCAATATCCACAGAATAGATTTCCCCGATATTTCCCACACGGAAGGTATCTGCTTCCATAACCTTTCCGGGATAAAGGACATAACCTCTCTCCTTAATATAATCATACATCTGACGGAAAGTAAAATTAGCATCATCTGGATAGCAGAAAGTGGTGATGATCGGACCCTGCACTTCCGGATCCAGATAGAGATGGAAGCCCAAATTACAGAACCGTTTGGCCAAAAGCTCCTGATTTTTCTTATAACGGGCACTGCGCACAGGAATGCCCCCTTCCGATTCTAACTCCTTCATAGCTTTGGCAAAGGCCAGGACAACATGAGTCGGGGAGGTAAAACGCCATTTTCCTCCGCCTTCCTCCATACCCTTCCACTGATCATAGAGATCCAGGGACAGGGAACGGGCCTTTCCTGCACTGGCAATCAAAAGATCTCTTCTTGCCAAGATAAAGGAAAATCCAGGAACTCCCTGAATACATTTATTAGCACTGGAAATCAAGAAATCAATGCCCCAGTCTTTTAAGGGAATATCCACTCCGGCAAAGCTGGACATAGCATCTACAATAAAGATTTTTCCAGCTGCCTTTACTACTTTTCCTACAGATTCCACATCATTTAAAATACCGCTGGTAGTCTCGCTGTGCACCATAGATACATGAGTGATGGCCGAATCTTTCTCCAGATAAGCAGCAATCTTTTCCGGATCCGGACGATGATCATTTCTTTCTTCATATAGGGTGTAAGCTATACCGGCATGGTCACAGATATCTGCCATGCGCTTGCCATACGCACCATTGGCACAAATCAGCAATTTTTCCTCAGAGCCAATCACACTGGTCAGGACAGACTCCACGCCAAAGGTGCCACTGCCCTGCATTAAAACAGCAGTATACTCCGGCTCTGACACATGACCCAGCTTCAGAAGCCCTGCGCGAATCCCCTGGGTAATCTGCTTATAATCATCATCCCATGTGCAATGATCCACCAACATTTCCTGCTTCACTGTCTCTGTGGTGGTTAAGGGTCCTGGAGTCAACAGTTTATAATCATTCATAATCAATGCTCCTTTTTTCATGATTTTCTCCTTATTCTATCAATACTCGGTGGAAAGTCTTAGTGTATCGTTTCCACCTACAGGACCTGCCACTGGCAGCTCCCTCCAGATACATGGCACTAGAAAGGGACAGGAGCGCTTTCGCACCCCCGCTCCCTACTTGTTCTAGCCCGCGTATGTTATCAATGAGTTCATTTTTATTCTCAAGGCTTAGCAGCTTCGGAAATTTCCTGATGTTTCTCATAAAGTTCAAATGTCAGCTCCTCACTGAAGGTCTTAGGATATGCTGATTTGTTCTCGCTGTCTGAGCTTTCGCCTTCATAAAGGGCATTAGGATAATATTCCTGAAGAGCCGGACGGCCTTTTTCGATAATGCACTGTGCCATTTCCATTGCCAGAGGATTGCTGTCATCCCCCTTGTCCAGAACGGCAACGGACTCTGTCAAAGAGAAGTTACCCTCTGTAGGATCTACATAATCAATAGGAAGGCCCTCAGCCTTAGCAGCTACTGCCTGATGTCTCAGACCAAATCCAATCGCTACCTCACCAGACTCGCAAAGTTTCAGAGGTGAAGAACCAGAAGACTCAATGTGATCGCCTGCATTCTCATAAATATCATGAAGAATGGTCTGAGCCTCATCCTCGCCATACTCAGAGATCAAAGCCTGAAGCAGAAGCCATGCTGTAGAAGAAGAAGCAACATCTGTTATTGCCAGATAATCCTTATATTCAGAATTTGCCAAATCCTTCAAACAGGTAGGAGTTGGAAGATTATTCTCCTCCAGAAGCTCTGTATTGATAATGATAGCTCCCTCCTGAGAAGTGATAGGAGCAGTATAGTCTGGAACTTCCTCAAGAGTATTCACATCAAAGGTCAGGGTCTGGAACATATTCTGCTGCTCCTGAGCACTCTTAAGATAGAAGGTACTCATGGTTACCATATCTGCTTCCAGATCTTTGCCCTCAGCTAACAGTTTTCCGCCTAACTCAGAAGTACCGAAAGTCTCAAATGTATACTGGCCTTCATATCCATTGTCATCCAGAGTCTCAGACATAGCGGTAATGGCCTCATCGTCTGCATTAGAATAAATAATTACCTGCTCCGCACTATCGCTACCTGAAGTAGATGCACTATCGCTACTGCTTGAGCTGCCACATCCTGCCAACATACCAGCACTTAAAGCCATGGTAAGAAATACTGCTACAATTCTCTTTCTTTTCATAATTTTCTTTTCTCCTCTTTTTTGCATCTAGCATTTTCTCTGCGCATCCGGATTTACATTATTGTTATTCCTGTTTCATAATTACAGGCTGTATTATCCCTTCCGCCTTGCGCTATATTTTGCTAGCTGTGAAAATACAGCCTTAGCAATCAGATTAGTTAATAAAATCAAGAGAGACAGAACAAATACTTCATTATACTTGTTAACATACTGCAACTGCTTGATTTTGGTGGTTAATACCATAGTTTTAGCACCAGCAATAAATACCAGAGCACTGATGGTCACCATGGAATTAATAAAATAATAACTGAATACCTCAATGAGACTGGAAGCTGCATTGGGGGTAATTACACGGAAAATCGTCTTCAGCCAACTATCTCCCATAAGCATACCAGTGGTCTCCCATCCAGCATTCATTTTTGCCAGGGCATTTTTCATCATCAGATAAGGTGTTGAAAAATAATGCACGATATTACATAAAATCATCAAAATCAGAGTATTCTGAAGTGATGTTCCAGAAAACTGGAATAGGAAGGCCAAACCTAACACCATTCCCGGAATGGTATTGGTTACCAGAGCAATGGAATCCACAGTCTGCTTGCAAGCCTTGGAAAGCCGGCTACGGGCGGTAATAAGAGCCGCTCCATAAGCCACTAAAGCACCAAAAAAGGCCGTTAAAAGAGACATAAGGATGGAGTTTTTATAAACCGTCTGCAGCTCATTATCTGCAAAAACCTCTCGGAAATGTTCCAAGGTCACCTGGGTTTGATAGGGCCAGTTTTCTACAATAGGTACAATAAAAATCACCACAAATATGGACAAGAGCAGGAGGGCAAGCAAGCCACTTGCGATCCCCCATGCTGCGTCCCGGAGGGGATTGCGGACGAGATCCGCTTTATTGATACGGTCATAGCGAATGTTGTAACGCTCCAGATAACGAAGCAGGAGCACACTGATAATAGAGGGCAAAAGCATAACCACTGCCACAACAGCACCCTTATGGAAGTCCGGAACACCGCCCAACATCTCATTATAAAGAACGGTGGCGATGACATCGTATTTTCCTCCTACAGAGGCTGGGATACCAAAATCAGTAAAACTTAGAAAGAAGGCTTGGATAAAGGCACCTGCCAGAGTTCCCAACAAGGGACGAAGCACCGCAATCCGGAAGCTAGCCAAAGCATTGTCCCCCATGGTTTTGGAAACCACCAAGGTCTTCTTATCAATATAGGTCATTGTATTATGCAGCAGCAGGAAGGCCACAGGCACTGTGTATACCACATACCCCACCATCAAACCTCCAAATCCATAGAGATTAAAGAATTGATGGCCAAATAGTCTGGTTAAAAGTCCCTGTTTTCCAAAGGAATAGATCAGGGCAAAACCGTAGGTTATGGTCGGGAGAAACATGGGCAGGGTTGCCACAGCCCGGAAAAGAACCTTCAGCCAGCCCGGAAGTCTGGTGTAGTGAATCGCATAGGAAAAAATAAATGCAATCACTACTGCCGCAAGGGCTGCTGCAGCTGCTACTCGGAAGCTGTTCCCCAAGGCTTTGAGAAAATTTCTTCCTGTCAAAACGTCAACATAATAACTTAAGGTCAGGTTAGAACCATCCCAGATGGATTTTCCAAAAACCCGCAGAACCGGAAGCAGTAAAAATACGGCAAATATTGCCAGTAGGACGATAAAAATAAATCCTAATTCTCGATTTTTCTTACTTCTCATGCTCTAGCCACCTCAGCAGAATTATTTCCAAAAAGAGCATAAATATTGTTTCGCTTAATCTCCAACTGATTCAATATAAATTTGCGAACAAAATCATTTTCTGGCTCATGGATGATCTGGCTGGGACATCCGTACTGAGCAATGACACCTTTTTCAATAATCAACACGCGATCAGATAAGGTAAGCGCCTCCTCCGGATCATGCGTTACGATAATGGTAGTCAAATGAAATTCTCTGGCAATGGTACGGATTCTTTCTTTAATAGATTCCTTAATTACACCGTCCAGTGCAGATAAGGGCTCATCCAAAAGCAGAATTTTCGGTTTCATCACCATGGTTCTGGCCAAAGCAACTCTCTGCTTCTGGCCTCCGGAAAGCTGGTCAATACTCTTATCCAACTGTTCCCGTAAATTCAACAGATCGATAAGATCTTCTACTTCCTGGGGACTGGAAACACCAGGTTTATTTTTTAATCCATACATAATATTCTTCCGAACATTAAGGTTAGGGAAAAGAGCGTAATCCTGAAAAACGATGTTAAATCCTCTTTTTTCCATCGGAGTGTGGGTCAGATCCTCACCCTGATAGGAAATGCTTCCACTATCAGCATCCACAATCCCCAAGATCAGGTTCAAAAGTGTGGTTTTTCCACAACCAGAGGGACCCAGAATAGAAACGATCTCCCCGTCTTCTACCTGCAGGGAAATATCTTTCAAGACTGGAACACCGTCAAATGATTTCTGTATATGATTCAGTTCTAACATTGAACTTGCCTCCCTTTCTATCACGCATCAGCACATTTTCTGTATACAATGTATTCTAAACCAGCAATGTAAAATCAAAAATTCAACTTATGCAAAATTTGAGTGAAACCTTATTGCCCTTCACCTTGTTCCTGGTAATATTTGTTTTCTATGTGAAATTAAGGTATAATTTTTGTAATCTGTCAGTTTTTCTGTAACGGAAATATTGAATAGGTAGAAAGTTACTGTGACTTGGTAGAAGGAAAAGAAAGGAAGTTATGGAAAAGAGAGAGAAATTAGGAAGCCGCCTTGGCTTTATTATGCTGTCAGCGGGCTGTGCCATCGGCTGTGGAAATGTATGGAAGTTTCCTTGGTCCTGTGGACAAAATGGTGGTGCTGGCTTTATTCTTATTTACATTATATTTTTGCTTTTATTGGGCGTTCCGGCTATGACCATGGAATTTGCCATCGGCCGTGCCTCCCAGGCCAGCCCCCTTTATATGTACAATAAACTGGCAAAAAAACCAAATAAGGGCTGGGGTTTCATGGGGATTGTGGCCTTCATCGGCAATATCGCCCTCATGGCATTTTATACTGTGGTCGCCGGCTGGCTGATCTATTATTTTATCAAGTTTTTAACCGATCATAACGATAGCATTGGATTTTCCAAGATGATTGCCAATCCCACGGTCAATGTGACCTACCTAGCGGTTACCATCCTGATTGCCTTTGTTATCTTAAGCTTTGGTCTGCAAGGAGGGCTGGAAAAAGTAACCAAATATATGATGTCCGCTCTTTTACTTCTGGTACTGATTTTAGCGGTCAAGTCCCTGACTCTGTCAGGCGCTGCTGAAGGCATCTCTTTTTACCTGGTTCCTGAGCTTTCCAAACTCAATGGTCGTGTAGTGGTAGCTGCCTTGAATCAGGCCTGTTTCACTCTATCTGTGGGTATGGGAAGTATGGCAATCTTTGGCAGTTATATAGGAAGAGATCGATCCCTTTTAGGAGAATCTGTTACGGTAATCTGCCTGGACACCTTTGTCGCCATCGCAGCTGGCCTGATTATTTTCCCAGCCTGCTTTACTTACCATCTGGATGTTACCGCTGGTCCCAGCCTGCTTTTTGACACCATGGCTACTGTTTTCAATCATATCGACGGTGGAAGATGGTGGGGTGCCCTTTTCTTCCTATTCATGGTATTTGCCGCTATGTCCACTGTTCTTGCTGTGTGTGAAAATATTATTGCCATGTTCCGAGAAATGACAGGGCTCAACCGAAGAAAGGCCTGCCTGATCTGTGGTATTGTCATCTTTCTTCTGTCCTTGTCTACCGCCCTTGGCTACAGCGTCCTGCACTTCCAGCCCTTTGCTGAAGGAACCGCATGGCTGGATTTCTGGGATTTCATTGTCTCTAACAATGTTCTCCCCCTGGGTACTTTAGTTATGGCCATCTTCTGTTGCAACCGCTTCGCCTGGGGATGGGAGAAGTTCATGAAAGAGGCCAATTATGGAAAAGGCTTCCAGGTAAAGGCCTGGATGAAACCTATTTTCCGCTTTGTTGTACCGGTTTTGATTGGATTTGTATATATCTATGGAATGGTAACTTTTCAATGGAGATAGACAAGCGAAAAAGAAGAGGTTGTCACGGTATTGACAACCTCTTCTTTTGATTAATTTTATTTATCCCAATAAGTTTTCGCTCTTATTTTACTTTTACAGTAATTGTTACTGTTTTGCTTCCTGCCTTGTAATTGCCCTTAGCAGCTGCACTAACTTTAACCTTTACTTTATAAGTTCCCTTAGCCATTCCTTTTTTCACTGTAACTTTGCCTGCAGAGCTAACTGTGATACCGGATTTTTCAGAAACCTTCTTGCAAGTAATTGTACCTTTACTATTTGCAGAAGCTCCGATATTGAAGCTAATTGATTTTTTCTTCAGGGCATTGTAGCTATAATTTTTACCACTAATGCTGGTCTTGATGGTTGGATTTGCCTTTGCTACAGATACGGTTACAGTTTCAGAAGTACTTGTATACTCCTCAGTAGTTGCTGATGTTACGGTAATCTTAGCAGTACCAGCTGCCTTAATGGTTACCTTACCATTATTATCTACAGTTGCTACAGAAGTATTGGAAGATTTATAAGTCAGATCAGTATCTGCTTTTGCTCCCAGAGAAAATGCACTATCTCCATAAGTCTTGCTATAGCTAGCCTTGAGACCAGTGATGGAAGCTTCCTCAGGCTCAGTTACAATCGTTTTTTTCTGTTCTTCTTCCTCTTTTCCACTATCTACTTTTACCAGCTGATCCATAGCTGTATCAACAGCTTCCGTAGCAGCTTCTACCTCTTCCTGCACACCTCTCTTAGCAATTATAGCATTGGCATTTTCCAGAGCAGCTGACAAATTCGCTTCTGCCCAACTTTCCTCAGTATAATCGCTTTGATTCAAAGCCGCTGCCTTTGCTACAATCTCTTTTAATCCTGTCAAATCATAGGATTCCACCAATTTGGCCATATAGTATTGTACATTAGACTGTGCTAAATTCAGGTTTAACTGAGCAACTCTTGCCTTAATTCTATTTTTTGCAACGGTAACTGCATTATTCAAAGCATACCAAGATTCGCAAGTGTAATTCTCTGCATTTAAGGCCTCGATTTCCGCCAAGGTAGACTGCAAACTGCTTGTATCACCAGCTGCTACCAATTTATTCATGGCAGCTTCCAAATTCGTATAAGCATCATCTAAATTAGCCTGTGAATATTTATTTCTGACAGCTGTTCGAGCCTGCACCAATGCACTGTCAATCAGACTCTTATTGGAATCCCAACTGGTTTTCGTATAAGCTGTCTCATCCAAAGTCTGCGCCTTTGCAATCAAGCTATCTAGTGCTGATGTATCCAGACTCGCATCCTCCACAAGATCAATACTTGCTTCATGAGATGCATCCAGATATGCATCCTCATCCACTACCAGATCCTCTGAAGAACTATCTGACTCCTCGGCCACCATATTCTCCTCTGCTGCGAAGGCCGGAGTGGCAGTTGTGACAGTCAACAAAGCTGCCACCATACATGAAGAAACGCGAAGTGCTAAATTTTTTCTTTTCATAACATTACCCCCTGATTTGTACTCACTTGATGATTATTTTTTGCCAATCAATAGTTATACGCAGCTAACCATTTTTTAAATAAAAAACGTATTCAACTTAACTGCGCTAACTACTAACTAACTAACTAACTAACTGATTACTGACTAAACTACTAACTGACTAACTACTTAATTGACTAACTATTTAATTGACTAACTATTTAATGTTAATGTTATTTAACAGGCACTTTCGCTTTCTATGTGACCTTATTACTTGTATTCATATTAATACAATCCGCTCTATTGTGTCAAGTTCTTTTTTCTGAAATTTATTTCAAATTATTGCGAAAATTCGCACAAAAAAGCCCAGACCATATTAGTCTGGGACTTTTCTTGCTATTTACTCTGCACGGTAAGATGCTCTGTAGGATCTTACTGATTTCTTGCTGTCATTTTTGCTATCTTTCTGATCCTTGTCATCATCATCTTTGTCTTCGTCGTCCTGATCTTCCTCATCGTCGTCTTTGTCTTCGTCGTCCTGATCTTCCTCATCATCGTCTTTGTCTTCAGCGTCCTGATCATCCTCGTCATCTTTGTCTT
>CAVBGA010000205.1:0-42751 GCA_963594675.1 Lachnospiraceae bacterium | reverse complement strand
ATAGGCAATTAGGCAATCTCCTTTTTTTCTGCAACGCTCAGGCAAAGGCTGCTCTTCCATGTGCATCAGCTTTTGCCGCAATTCTTTCATTTCCCCTTGAGACAGATAGTGAATCTCTCTTATGATAGGAATAATCAAATCCGAAAGTCCTGCCCTTTCTTCCAGTCGTTTGTCCAGCTTCCGAGACAAATCCACTAATTTCAACTCTTCTCTCAGCCATCCGGTCAATGTAGTATTCAGGATACTTTCATCCAGAAGGTAGAGATTCTGACTTATATAAAAGCACAGTTCTTCCATAGTAAAAATATTAGTGCTGATATTCTCAATATAGAAGGGATGCTTCGCTTTTCTTGTTTGACATAAGCGATATCCTGCCATATCCTGCCTCCTTTACTTCTGAACCAATTCTTCCTTCCAAACCATACCACTGCCTGGGAAAAGCTCTCCCAGTCCCAGATCCGTCACCTGAATCTCGCAGGAAACCGGTGTGATAAATTCCAGGTGCAGGGCCAGTCTGGTTGCCTTAGCCGGTCTATCTGGAAGATTCGGTAATGCCATACTATACCGTTTCATTTCTGATGATCTTGGCTTACCAGCCATAAAAATCAGATCTTTTGCCTCGTCCAGTAAAATCTCTAGGTCACATGTCGCCTCATACCAATGAAGCCCTGCCTCCAGCAAAGGATAATAGGCCGGTGCGCCATGAATCAACATTTCCATACCTACTTCCATGCTCGTCATCTGCTCGCTGACAAAAATGGTGTCCTTTCCATAGGTATCCATCTGTCTTTCCCTAGCTCCGTAGCAGGCACCCTTGCAAAATAAATTATTGCCATAAAAAACATGTCTCTGGCCCTTGCAAAGCATAGGTATTGACCGATTCGCCCAGGATTTATCAAATCCATCACCCACCAGAAAAACCCCGGAATAAATATCATTTCCGAAGGAATTTCTGATCAGCTGACAAAATTCCTCATCTCTCCTCTCAGCACCCTCATCCAAGCTGCAGCTGTCTCCCTGCTGCACAGAAGCCCGGAAAGGCCGTGATTGGCGATTCATGGTCAGACTATAGAAAGTCGCCTGATCAGAAGTGATGTCAAACAGCCCCACTTTACGGCTCCACAATTCCGGTCTTTGAGATATAGTATAGTAATAATAGCTTTCCTTGTAGTCCAGAATAAAATAGCTCTCTTTCGAAAAATTCAAGATCCTGAAAGCTTCTTTTATATGCTCTATCAAAATCTTGTTAATCTCAGGAACAGTCACTGCAATGCAGGAAATATTTTTCAGAGGATGGTTTACCCCCAACATCTGCAGTGTTTGCCGAAAAAATACAGAAAGAAGGTATGCAACTCCAGGAAGCTCTTCTGAATTCTCTTCATCTTCCCTGCAGCATCTGTCATAAAGATCATCAATTAAGATTTCTCCCTTTTGCGCTGAAAAATATTCTGCTTCCAACCCATAATGATAGCTATCCTCTCCAGGTTTTTTGCTTAGGCAGGTAGGAAAGGCATAATAGCTGGCACCTGCCTTCACGGAAATAGATACCGGTTCTCCTTCCTCTCTGTCATAATAACAAATCTGTGAAGTCTTTTCTCCCAGTTCCACTCCAACGATAATATTTCTGACTTCGTTCATAAATTGCCTCCGTCCAATCTCTCATCAATCAATAATCTGGAAAATGTCTCTGGTCATTTGTTCTCTGCGCCTATAGCTTTCCAGAATTTGCAGACACTTATCGCATTCTCCATTTGCCCTTGCAGCAAGCATTTGATTGATCAGGTCATACCGCGTTGTCCCTTTTTGTGGAGGAATTTCCGCTAGCAAAGTCTCCGGCTCTGTGTCATAGCTTTTCTCCCCTTCTGTTACTGTCAAGTAATATGTCAAAGATTCTCCATAGAATAACAAGAATTCTCTTACAAATATTCCATGAAAGCCCCTCTTCATAGGTTCTGTCTTGTAAACAATCTCTCTATCCGCCTCAGAACCGCTGCAAATTGCATAATGCAGCATAACAGATGCGTTTGGCTGAAATCTTTTCTCAACGAAAATCTTATCTTCCAGCTGACATCCTGCAATCAGTTCTGACGGAAAAGCCTTGAAAAATTCAAAATGCAGGTCCTGATCCACATAGCTTCGCACAAGCTGTGAAATATTGCGCCGCTGGTAGCTTGTCAGCTTTTTACAGAAGCGATAGCGCTTAAGCAGAGCTAGATAACACACCGGATCTAACTCCTGCCCCTTCTCATACATATGCTCCAGAGACTTGAAGACAAACATATCAATGCGAATATCATCCAGAAAATAGCCATAAGCAATATAGGTAAAGGCTGCCTGTATTACCAGCTCTTTGCCACGATTCTTCACATAGCTTTCCAATACCTTGGCTAGTCTCGGAGGATTTACCCTTGTATACATGGCAATCAGAAGGATTTCCTCCTCCAGGGTATAAGCATCCATGGAAAATCCCCGTAGCTTCTCCCAGAGTTCAATCATATCCGAAGCGGAGCCAATATAACTATCTCTAAGATAGTCTAAAAGCACTTCATCATACTTGCCCTCTTTCACCACATATTCTGTTAGATATAAAAGTTTTTCATTTTCCGCAAATTCCAGTTCCAGAATCATCTTATGACAAAGTTTAAACAAATCTGTCAGCCTCATCCCTTCAAATCCATACCGCTCTATCAATTCAAAGGCTTTTCGGCAATAATCATGCCGAATCAATACATCCTGAAGCAGCAGATAATCCACTTTATAAAATTCGTCATAATCCAGCTTATCAAGATATGCTCTAATTACATCTGCATCCGCATTTTTATCGTAATAATCCAGAAGCTTTCTTCGAATCTTCCTCTTATACTCACTATCAAACTCATCCATACGCGAAGCAAGAAGGAAACATTCCAGATTTTGAATCGTCACCTCTCTTGCATAGGGATCATGACCACAAGCATAAAGAATCAAACCTGGATCCGCTACCTCCAAGGCCATGCACTGGGAAGCTAATTCCCGCGAATCCATCAATTTTCTTAAATTATAGTCCACCGTAGAGGCATAGCGTCTTTGCTTGGCATCCTCAAAAAGAATGATTCCATCATCCGTATATAGATTAATCAAGGCAACGCCATCCCTGAGAGAATAAATCTCTTCCTCTTGCAAGCCCTGATGGCACACCACCACATTACGCACCTTAGGATCATCGCAATATAAACGATGAGTAAACATCACTCGACAGAGAGCTTCTCCTTCCGCCTTACTGTGAATCTCCTTAACAAATTCCTGATAGAGGACTGCATAATCCTCATTCATTCTTCCTTTTTCCAGGCTCTCTGCTGCAAATGCCTCCATGACTTTTTCATACATCTGGTAGCTTTCCGGATCCTGTTCTTTTCTCCCTACCACTTTGGCATAGATAAAAGCCTTTCGTTCACTGCTCAAAGTATTATTATATGAAAAATACAGCTGTACCTGTTTTGGCAGAGAGCCCTGATGATTCCGACTCATAGTTTCAATATAATATTCATATAATCGGGTAATCCGAATATCCTCCTCCACTGCCAATGAATACCAGGGAAAATATTCTTTTTTCTTAGGATCACCCATAATGATCAGGCGACATATGGCTTCCAAAAGATCATTACCCGGATAAGCCTCATAAGCCATGCTTAGAATCCGATAAACTGAAGTTCTAAACTTCTTTTCATGCATAGCCAGATGCGCTGTTCTCATGGTCAACTCCTGGGTAAAGAGCTGGTGACGGCCTGCATAGCTTAGCACCTGTATCATAAAGTCAGATAATTTTCGGAAGAGTCCCGCATCTGTCCTCAATAGCTTGCATGCTTCAAAATAGATGAAAGGACTGGTGAGTCCCCGCTCATATTGCAATTCCAGAAGATCCAGCTGTTTCAGGGGGGAATTGCGTAATTCCTCATCCTCTTTCAGCAAAATATAGAGCAAGGCCATGCTGTCTGGACTTCTGCGCTGAAGAGTTCGCAATCGCTCCAGATATTCCAAATAATCACCAATGTCTATACCTACTTTTCTGCAAAGCCAGAGATAAGCTCCTTCCTCTTCTGCCTCCTCCGGACCAAAGGTTCGGTTTTTTAACATAGCAAGCATTTCCTCTGCCTTGGCTATATTGTCATCCTCCAGCCACATCCAAACCTCATACAGCTGCTGGGCCAAACAATAATTTCCCGAATCTTTTAATTCGGACAACACCTCAAGGGTACGATCCCTCCATTGACGATAATCGATAATTTTCAGGCAACGATCCATATAGGCCTTCATCAGATCCCTTTTTGTCCGACTCTCAAAAGCATGGGTACTGATCTCATACTCTCCTGCCGCACTAGCGGAAATTTCGCAAACATAGCTGGCATATACCGTCCGAATTCTAATCTTAGCCGTCTTTCGTCCACTGCCCAGGTGATCCTTTAAGATCACATATTCCAGTCCATATACACTACCTATAAAATCTTCGGAAGAAATTACTCTTTTTTCTACCTCAAGAAAATCTCCTTCCAACTCAATTTCTGCCTGAAAGTACCCCCAGCCACTGCGATGAATATAGAGAATATCTTTCATGGTATTCTCCAGGCGATAGGCCTCTTTTCTCTCTTTATCCAAACTAAGAGTAACCTCTTCCTTCATGCCGGTAGCAATCAGAAATTCTTCCATATTCTGATATGTCACGGGATTGCGAGACATACCAGAATAAAGCAAGCTATACTGTTCATGCTCTTTGGCAATTAAGGCAGCAAAATTCTCTCCCTTAAATACCCGAAAGGCCTCCCTATAATTCTCTCTTGCCAGGGCAGCAAACTCCTCCAGGGAATGAATCTCCCCACCAGAAGCCTTTACCTTTCTGCCAACCACCGTAACCTTTATTGGAAGATCTACCTGTCCAATATTACTTAGGATACTAATCTTGGCTTCAATCACAGCATCCGGCTTCAGGCCGGTTACATCTATACCGTATGCAACATGAATCGTTGTTCCCTGAAATTGCTCTTCTGAGAGCAAAATCCTCGGGCTGTCGGCGATAAGCATTCCCTTGATCATGCTCTTGTCTTCTGCCGCAAAATAAAATTCACCCCTGAATGTTTCTCCTTCGGAAATCGTTGTTTCTATCGATTCATCCGAAAAAATCAAGGGAGCTACCCAGTACTCAAATTTCCCACTGATTAGTTGTTCAACTCTTTTTTTCATGCCATTTACCTGTATATCTTATAATCTCATAACTCTTGCTTATCCATCTGTAAATGCTATAATTGGATAAGACATTTCATTCACAATTATACACTACCATAAATAGGGATGCAATGACCCTTGCTCCCTTAGGTAAGAAAGGACAGTTATGTTACAGCATAAAGATCATTTTCATGGAAGCGATTTGGAAAAAATCCAGGCCATTTATCATATAAGAAAAGAAGAGATTATCAGCTTTAGCGCCAATATCAACCCCCTTGGCATTTCCTGGAAGCTGAAAAATTATCTAGCGGAACACTTAGATGCCATTACAGAATATCCTGACAGAGAATATCTGGAACTTAGGAAAAGTATTGCCGCCTATACCGACAGTCAGCCGGAAAATATCACCGTTGGCAATGGTTCCACGGAACTAATTTCCCTTTTTATTCAAACCCGCCATCCAAAGAAAGCCATGATTCTTGGTCCCTCCTATTCCGAATATGAGAGAGAAATCAGCCTGGGAGGAGGCAGCTGCACCTACTATCCCCTTAAGGAGGAAAACGGATTTCACCTAAATGTATCTGATTTCTGCAGCAACTTAAATGATACTCTGGATCTTTTGGTACTTTGCAATCCGAACAATCCTACTTCTACCGGTATCGACAGAGATGGCATGCGAAAGATTTTGGATACCTGCATGACCCACGGTATTTTTGTTATGGTAGATGAAACCTACGCAGAATTCGCACCAGCCAGCGAAAGAATTTCTGCCATTCCTCTGACAAATTATTACAATAATCTTTTCATTCTCAGAGGAACATCCAAATTCTTCGCCGCTCCAGGTCTGAGACTGGGCTATGCCATCTGCGGCAACAAAGATGTGATTAAAACCATCAACACCCGACAGAATCCCTGGTCCATCAATTCTCTTGCTGAAATTGCAGGCCGCCTTATGTTCCAAGATCAGGAATATATAAAAGAGACCATCTCTCTCATATCTTCTGAAAGAGACCGTCTCTTTAATGAATTAAATTCCTGGGGAAGCGTAAAAGTTTACGATCCCTCTGCCAATTTTATGTTGGTACGCATTCTAAAGGATGATGTCAGCTCCGATCTTCTCTTTGATCACTGCATCAAACAGAAAATGATGATCCGCGACTGCTCCACCTTCCCCTTCCTTAGCGATAAATATATTCGCTTTTGCATCATGAAGCCTGAAGATAACGATCGTTTGCTAAAGGCTTTCGGGGAATTGCTATTATAAAAATAAAAACTTGCTTAAAAATCAAAAATTGAAAATTGGTTGCTATCCGGCATATCCCCAAGAATTCCAAGATCGCCCATAAAATCAATGACGGTCTTGCTGACCTTGGTACGATTTCTCAAGTCATCCCTGGACAAAAACTTTCCATCCCGGGCTGCCAGTACAACAGCATCTGCTGCCTTGTCTCCCAAGCCCTCGATAGAATCCAGGGATGGCATTAATTTTCCATCTACAATCTGAAAACGATGGGCCTGGGCTTTGTAAAGATCCACCGGCGCAAACTCAAAACCTCTTGCATACATTTCCTGCACAATACGCATATCTCGCACCGTATCCTGCTCTTTCGCTGTCAAAGAATCACTTCGTTTTTGATAATCATCCAGATAATATTCCAATCTTTCCTTACCCATACACATAAGTTCATAAGAAAAGGCAGAGGCACGAATACTAAAAAATGCCGCATAATACGCCAAGGGATAATAAATTTTATACCAGGCAATACGAAAAGCCATCATAACATAGGCTGCCGCATGGGCTTTTGGGAACATGTATTTAATCTTTTTACATGACCAAATATACCAATCCGGAACATTATGTTCTTTCATAATCTTTTCCCATTCTGGTTTAAGGCCCTTACCTTTTCGTACTGCCTCCATGATGGTGAAGGCCTGTTCACTTTCCACACCCTGTCCAATCAGATAGATCATAATATCATCACGGGTACAGATGGCTGTAGAAATCGTAGCTTTTCCTTCCTGAATCAAGGTCTGGGCATTGCCCAGCCATACATCCGTACCATGGGCCAATCCGGCGATTCGTACCAGATCTGAGAAATATTGAGGTTTTGTATCAATCAACATCTGCATAGCGAAATCCGTACCAAACTCTGGTACTCCAAGACAACCCAGAGGACAACCTCGAATCTCCTCCGAAGTGATGCCCAAAGCCTCCGTACTTTTAAAGAGACTCATAACTGCCTGATTATCCAATGGAATCTTCTGGGCATCCAAACCTGTAAGATCCTCCAGCATACGAATCATGGTAGGATCATCGTGGCCCAGAATGTCCAGCTTCAACAGATTCTCATCAATCGAATGGTAATCAAAGTGGGTAGTCACAATATCTGTGGTAGTATCATTTGCCGGATGCTGTACTGGGGTAAAGGAGTTAATGTCCTCTCCGATAGGAAGAACGATAATACCTCCCGGATGCTGTCCTGTGGTTCTTCGTACACCAGTACATCCTTCCACAATACGGTCAATCTCGCAATTTCGCTTATGCACACCCTTATCTTCATAATAATTTTTCACATAACCAAAAGCAGTCTTCGCCGCCAGAGTACCAATCGTTCCTGCACGGAAGGTCTGTCCGGCACCGAAAATAACCTCTGTATATTTGTGGGCCTTACTTTGATATTCACCGGAGAAATTCAAGTCAATATCTGGCTCCTTATTTCCTTTAAATCCTAGGAAAGTCTCAAAAGGGATATCAAATCCGTCTTTATGCAATGGTGCTCCACATACAGGACAATTCTTATCCGGCATATCGCATCCCGCCATGCCGGCATATTTTTTTACCTCTTCCGACTCAAAATCGTAATAATGACATTGATCACAATAATAATGAGGAGACAGCGGATTTACCTCGGTAATTCCCGCCATGGTTGCTACAAAGGAAGAACCTACTGATCCACGGGAACCTACCAGGTAGCCATCTTCATTAGATTTCCATACCAGTTTCTGAGCAATAATATACATAACGGCATACCCATTAGAAATAATGGAATTTAGTTCTCGTTCCAGTCGCTCAGAAACAATTTCCGGAAGCTCCTCCCCGTAAATTTCATGAGCCCTGTTATAACAGATCTCTCTCAGGGTCTTATCCGAATCTTCAATAACTGGGGGAAACTTACCCTTGCGAATGGGTGATATTTTATCCACCATGTCGCATATTTTCTGAGGATTGGTCACCACCACTTCCTTAGCCTTGTCATGGCCCAGATAGGCGAATTCTTCCATCATTTCCTCTGTAGTACGCAAATACAGGGGAGCCTGGTCATCTGCGTCTGCAAAACCCTTTCCAGCCATGATAATTCTTCGATATACCTCATCTTCCGGATCCATAAAATGCACGTCGCAGGTAGCCACCACTGGTTTTTGAAACTGCTCTCCCAATTTTACGATCTTACGGTTAATCTCTATCAATTCTTCTTCTGTTTTCACATCATCCCGGTCTGGTCTCGTCATGAAAGCATTGTTTCCCAGAGGCTGTATTTCCAAATAGTCATAAAAATTCACCAGCCTTGCAATTTCGGTATCTGGAGCACCACGAAGCAGAGCCCTGTAAAGCTCTCCCGCCTCACAGGCCGAACCAATCAAAAGCCCTGCATGATATTTCTCAAATACACTTTTGGGTACTCTCGGCCTTCGATTATAATATTCCAAATGGGAGCAGGATACCAGACGATAGAGATTCACTCTGCCCTCCTCACCAGTAGCCAGGATAATGGCATGATAGGTAGGCAGCTTTCGAATGGTATTAGGAGATATTTTTCCTTTTTCATTTAAGGTATCCAGATCTCCTATGTCCATATCCTTCAGCATTTTTACAAAACGCACGAAAATCTCTGCCGTACAGCCTGCATCATCCACAGCTCTATGATGATTTTCCAGTGATACATGCAGGGCTTTCGCCACCGTATCCAGTTTAAAACGATTCAACCCTGGCAGCAAAAATCTGGCCATACCTACCGTGTCCACATAAGTAAACTCTCTTTGAATTCCCAACTCCATACAGTTGTGTTCAATAAAGCTCATATCGAAAGCTGCATTGTGGGCTACCATTACTGCATCCTGACAAAATTCCATAAATTGTGGCAAAACCACATCGATAGTTGGCGCCTCTAAAACCATCTGATCATTAATACCTGTCAGATTCTCAATTCGGTAAGGAATAGGAACCTTAGGATTTACAAAAGTGGAAAATCGGTCCGTAATAACTCCATTTTCCACTCGAACAGCTCCAATTTCTATGATCTTTCTGGTAAGAGGGGAAAATCCTGTGGTCTCCAAGTCAAAAACAACAAAATTGCCCTGTAAACTCTGTCCCTTAGAATTTTCTACAATCCCTTTTAAATCGTCTACAAGATAAGCTTCCATTCCATAAATCACTTTAAATGGTGCAGAAATCTTCTTTAATTCATCCTTGCTGACTTCCGGATGTTCTTTAGCATAGGCATCTCTGTAGGAACGATCAATATCCTCCATGGCATGATTGGCCTCAGGAAAGGACTGCACCACACCATGATCTGTAATAGCAATAGCCGGATGTCCCCAGGAATAGGCTCTTTTCACTAAGGCAGCCGCATCCGTAACACCATCCATATCACTCATTTTCGTATGGCAGTGAAGTTCCACTCTTTTTTCCAGACTATTATCCACTCTTTTTGATGTGAAATCTGGGATTAATTTTAATCCGGCTACAGAGCCAATGGTCAACTCGTGGTCAAACTTATCCACCGTAGTGACACCCTTTAACTTGACAAAAACTCCTTTTTTCACCTTATCTGTAACTTCACTGAAGAATTCATTAGGAAGAAACATTTTTACCGTAATTGTGTCCGTGAAATCCGTTACATTGAACATAAGAATCGTCTTTTCATTTCGGATGGGGCGATTGTCCATGTTAATTACCTTACCACGGATTACCACATCTCCCATCTCACCAGCAATGCTATCAATGGTAATGGCTTCTTCCTCAAAGTCTCGTCCCCAGACAACATCGGGATTATCCGAACGTCTGAAACCATATCGTTTTTCAGTTCTTCTTTTATCTCCAAATCCTTTACCCTTGTGTTCATGCTTCTCATAGCTGGACTTCTTCCCAGCAGCTTTCTTCTCCTGACCTGTTTTTCCCTGTCCAGATTTGGATTTTTCAGCTTCCTGTCCTTCTTTCTCCTCCGAACTTTCTGCGGGCGCATCGGTCTTGGCCCTGGCAGCGAGAGCTCTCTCCTGGACATGACGAGCCTCCTCCATAATCCGCTTTTCCGTTTCTTCAATGGAAGCTGTGGCTTCCGCCTCATTGTACTCTACATGAATGGTTAAACGAAAATGGCAACGCTCGCACAACACCTTCTCCAGAACTCTTACTAATTCACCTGATTTTTCCCTGGCAATTACCGTGTCTGGAAGCACCAGCTTCATTGCTTCACTTCCCTGATAACTAATTTCCGCATTTTTAAAGAGATTTGCCAAAACTACACTATAGTTTTCCAATTCAAGCAAAAAACTCTCCTTGTAGACCTGAAGAAAATTTTCCGGTGTATATTGTCGGGAAAGTTCAAAATTTTCCATAATCTTAACTTCCATAGGCATACCCGAAAAAAACTGATTTCTAATGGCCTCCTCCAGAGAGTAAATATTTTTTTTATGAATCCATTGATTGCTGCTGAGATAAACCCGCAGTCTTGTCTTTTCTCTATTCAAGGTAACTCTCGTCACCGTAGAATTTTCCGCTAAATCATGAAGCTCCCCATCAATGAGGAGCTTTGGAAATACATCAAAAAACTTTTTTGTCAAATTACTTCGATCCCTTCCAGTTTTCCAGCTCATATCGAAGTGTGGAAAGCAGTTCTGATTCTGCTACCTTTTTTACGACCTCTCCTTTTTTTATCAAAAGGCCTTCCCCAATACCGCCGGCAATTCCAATATCTGCTTCTTTGGCTTCTCCCGGACCATTGACAACACAGCCCATAACAGCCACTTTAATATCCAGATCAATATCCTGCACCATATCTTCCACCTGATTTGCCAAATGGATCAGGTCAATCTGAGTTCTTCCACAAGTCGGACATGAAACCACTTCGACGCCACCCTTTCTAAGGCCCAGCGTCTTTAAAATTCGCTTGGCCGACTTGATTTCCTCCAGGGGATCTCCCGTCAAGGAAACTCGGATAGTGTCACCAATTCCCTGGGATAAAATAATGCCCAAGCCTACTGCAGATTTAATATTTCCAGAGAAAAGAGTACCTGCCTCAGTAATTCCCACATGAAGGGGATAGTGGGTTTTGCTGGCAATCAGCTTATGGGCTTCTGCACACATCATAACATCTGAAGATTTAATACTGATCACCAACTGGTCATAGCCAAAATCCTCGATCATGTGCACCTTATCCAGAGCACTTTCTACCAAACCATCTGCTGTCACTCCATGATATTTTTCTACAAGTTCCTTCTCCAAAGAACCACTGTTTACCCCCACTCGAATGGGAATATTTCTTTCCTTGGCAGCATCCACTACAGACTTCACCCGATCACTGCTTCCAATATTTCCGGGATTGATGCGAATCTTATCTGCCCCATTTTCTATAGCCGCAAGAGCCAATTTATAATTAAAATGGATATCCGCTACTAAGGGAATGGTAATTTCCTTTTTGATCTCTTTCAGAGCCTCTGCTGCTTCCATAGTAGGCACCGCACAACGAATGATCTCACATCCCGCTGCCGTCAAGGCATGAATCTGCTCCACAGTTGCCTTTACATCTTCTGTTTTTGTATTGGTCATAGACTGGATCAATATGGTATTTCCACCACCGATAAAGCGGTCACCTATCTGTATAATCTTCGTCTTATCTCTATAATTCAAGTTCTATCCCTGCCTTATTTTCTTAATAAATAATCTTATCTATCTGCTTTCCTAATTGGCCATACTTAATAATTTCTTCTTTAATTCATCTTCCATATTGCGAAGCTCAATCTCAGCTGCCTGGCGTTTTTCTCGGCCTTCTGTTTGAATCTTCATCACCTCATCCAAAGTGGAAATCAACGTTTCATTGGTATGCTTCAAGGTGTCCATATCCACGATACCCCGTTCAGAGGCCTTAGCCGTCTCCACCGTTGCCATTTTAAGAGCATCCGCATTCTTTTTCAAAAGTTCATTGGTCATATCCGTAACCTCACTCTGAGCCTTTGCTGCATCTGCCGAATGAACAACACCCAGAGCAATCACCATCTGACTTTTCCAAAGAGGAATCGTATTTACAATGGTGGATTGAATCTTCTCAATCATAACCGTATCGCTGCTTTGTACCATTCTTAGCTGTGGAGCGGTCTGCATAGAGACTGTCCTGGTAAGATCCAGATCATGAAGTTTTTTCTCAAAGCGAAGGCACATGTCCTCCAGATCCTTTACCGCCTGTGCATCTTCTGGCAGTTTGCTGGCCTCCGCCTTATTGCGAAGCTCCATGAGATCCTCTTTTCTTACCTTTGCAAGCTTCTTCTTTCCTGCCAGGATATACATAGTCAATTCCTTATAGTAAGAAAGGTTTTGATCATACATCTTGTCCAAAAGGGCCACATCCTTCATTAGCTGAACCTGATGTCCCTCCAATACATCCACGATCTTATTGACATTTACTTCCACCTTGTCATACTTAGCCCTCATGGCTGTCATCTTATTGGAATTCTTTTTAAAGAAACCAAATAGTCCCTTATCTTCCTCCGTAGCTTCAAAACTTTTAAGTTCTGTCACCACCTGAGAAAGCATATTACCAACTTCACCTAAGTCCTTGGTCTTAACATTCTCCAAAGTTGCCTCTGAAAAATCTGCCAGTTTTTGCTGAGCAGCTGCACCATATTGAAGAACAGCACTGGTATTATGGAGGTCAATCTTCTCTGAAAATTCCTCCATTATTTTCTTTTCTTCCTCAGTAAGCATAGAATCATCCTGTGTTGACTCCTGAGCAGCTGTCATTTCCTCCTTTGGTGCAAACTCAAGCTCCGCTTTCGGAACTTCTTCACCAAAGCTTAGTGTGGGCACGCATGTTTCCTGAAGCTTCTTTATCTCCTCACTCATAGTCATATCCTATCCTTTCATCCTAAAGTACAAAAGCATTTTCTCATTACTTTTCTGTCGGGAATGGCATCTGTAATTCCTCATGCACCAGCCCTTCCTGAGCCATCATGGTCTTCATTACCGAAAGATCCGTGGAAATATCCCAAGCTTTTTCCTGATACATGCGATTTAAAAGATTAGCAAATGCCTGATTAATAGTATCCAAGCCCGATACAATCTCCTTTTTTGCCGATGTAATATTTTCCCCTGCCAAAGATTGACGGCTTAACTCCCCATAGGTATCCAACATTTTTTTTGTGGTAGGAAGATAATAATTCATCAATTTACGAAGATCTTCCCCTCGGGAGGGATCTTTTTCCAACTGCTCAAATATGCCCTTTAACACTTGCTCCAGCTTAGATAATTTCTCCATCATCACAGCATCAGAGATTCCTTCTTTCACAGAATGAATATGAGAAATATACTTCTCCCCCTCCTGCAAAATATCCTGTACCTCCTTGGAACAGGCAGCTCTATTGGATTTCCTTTCCAGATCTTTCTCTCTTTCCTGCCGATTTTTATTTTCCACAGCCTTTGCAGTCTGAAGGTACTGCTGATATACCTCATGGGTTACCATCAGGGTGGTCTCCTCTTTATCCAGATGCCCCTGATAAATCATATTGCTGCTAATCATAAGTCGCAGATCTTTCAACAAATTTTCTCTACTTCTCCCCATGAGCTCTGTCAATTCATCCACACTAACATAATCCCTAGTGCCAATTTTCTTGGCAATCATACGAAAACGCTTGGCTCTAGTCCAATAGGACAAACCTTTTCCACAAATCACAAAAGCGAGAATCGCCAAAAGCCAGACAATGAGTAATAAAGAGGCACCACCCCCGGTAAGTGCTGACATCAAAAATAAAAGAATGCCACATGCCAAGAACATACATCCCACAAGAAATCCTGCAAGCACCATCAACGGGCCGGCAAGCCATCCCTTTGGTTCTGTAGAAAAACGGCTGGTTACATATCCATAGCGTTTATTTATCTTATTTTCCTGGGAATCATTTGCCACCTTTATCTTCTTATATAAATCCGTTCCCAGGTCATAAATGCTTTTATTATTCATTTTCTCCTGTTCTCTCGTAAGTCATCCAACAATACTCCAGATTAAAGTAGGTTTGCTCATCACTCTCATCCATCAATTTCCACTCCTGCATCTGATCCAGATTTGGTGCGTAAGCATCCGCCTGAAAAGCAAAATCAATTTTCGTCACATGAGCGGTCTTGCAATAGGGAAGCATCTGCTCATAAAGACTCGCCCCTCCAATAATAAATATGTCTTCCTGAGGATACTTTTTCAGTTCCTCCATCAGTTCCTCTAAGTTATGTACCAAAATGGCATTCTTAACCTTATAATTCATATCCGAAGTTAAGACAATGTTTCTGCGTCCCTCTAGAGCAGCTCCTCCTGGTAAACTTTCCAACGTTTTTCTTCCCATAACCACAACCTTGCCCATGGTTTTCTCTCTAAAACGCTTCATATCTGCCGGAATCGATACTAAAAGTGCATTATTATGGCCAATCCCCCAATTCTGATCGGCTGATAAAATCATTTGCATAAATAAAATTCTCCTTTACTGTTCCTTATTATAATATAGTCCCTAGTCTAAGTAAAGAAGCCTATTATAAGCTATAATTCGAAGAACCTTCCCCTATTTGCCGCATAGGTCTGCCTATTTCTGATAATGCATCCCCCTGAGATTTTGACACAAAGGGAATAACATGCTATAGTGAGTCCCCATAAACATACCTTTCATATAAGGAGGTCACTATCAGAAATGAAATACTTAATCAAATTAATCATTTTTCTTTTAAAACCACTTTCCTTTCTACCGGCAATTTTGATGATGTATATCATCTTTTCTTTTTCCTCACAGACTGGGAATGTATCCAGCCAGCTAAGCTACCAGGTTAGCTATGAGATTGTGACTACCGGAGCCCAACTTACAGGTCAGGAATTGTCCAGTGATGAAATATATTACTACATTGAGCGAATTCATTTTTATGTCCGTAAAGCCGCTCATATGACAGAATATTTTCTTTTGGCCATTGCCATTTCTCTGCCTTTATATGTCTACGGCTTACGGGGCTTTCCTTTGCTTCTTTTGGCAGGCATCATCTGTGTTGGATTTGCCTGTACCGACGAATACCATCAAACCATGGTGGAAGGCCGAGGGCCATCCGTAAGAGATGTCTGCATCGACAGCTGCGGCGCGTTTATCGGCATCATTTTGGTGCGCATCGTCTGCTATATTGCTCTTACGCCTGTAAGAATATCTCAGAAGAGAAAGGCAAGGCGTGCCCGAGCCGCAAAACGTCGACAGAGAATGCAATATCGTCAAAAATAGTTATCTGTCAATCCAATTTTCTAAGATATTTTACATGAGATATGTCAAAATTCACCCTTGACGATACCTCAATTTTCTGTCAAACTGTAGTTTAGGATTTAATTTTTCAAAGGAGGCTTATGATATATGTATATCGACAAAGAGTGTAAACGTGGATATAACGAATACATCAGCGCTGACGTTAATGACGGCGAAGGCAGCTTTATGGATGTCGCTTTGCTTGTTATGGAAGACGGCGATACTTATTCTTTCCACGAAGAGAAAAAAGAGATGGCTTGGATCATGTTCTGTGGTAAAGCAACTGTAGAGTATGATGGCAAAACTGTAGATATGGATCGTCCGAATCCATTTGATTACAGCACCTACTGCCTGCATCTTGCTGCTGGCGGAGCTTGCACCATCACAGCTCACGGACACTGCGAGTTCTATGTACAGAAAACATACAATGACCAGACCTTCGAGAATCACCTTTATACACCAGAAGAGACCGATACATGGCGTCGTGGTGCCAACGGTGAATGTGCCGGTTGTACAAAACGTGATGTTAGAACAAGCTTTGACTATGAGATCAATCCCAAGTCCAACATGGTACTTGGAGAGGTTGTTAACCTGCCAGGTAAGTGGTCTTCTTATCCACCTCATCAGCATCCACAGCCAGAAGTTTACTTCTATCACTTTGAGAAACCAGAAGGTGCTTTCGGAGCAGGCTGGGTAAATGGCAAAGTAGAAGAGCTTCACCACAATGGTCTTGCAGTTATCACAGAAGGAACTCATTCCATGGTTATGGCACCAGGTTTTGCTTGCTGCTACGCATGGGGTATTCGTCATCTTCCTGGCAATCCTTGGGAGAAGACTCGTATCGATGATCCGACTTATGAATGGCTCTATGATCCAGAAGCTAAATTCTGGAAAGGCGAGTGATTCTAGCATAGAATCCTTATCAATGAATGATCCACGGGATATTTCATTGATTGCTATGGCATCATAACAAAGACTCCAGATTTTCTAAATTGAAAATCTGGAGTCTTTTCTATTCCTCTTCTGTATTTTCTTTTACGCTATCATCTTCTGGGGTCTCGACAACAACTATCTCTTCTTCCTCTCCCTCAGCTGCAGCAGAATTATCAAAATTACTCATAAGTCTCTGCTTCTGAGCACGCGCTTCTTCCTGAGCATATTTTTCCGCCTCTGCCCTCTCTTCTTTTTGAATTGCCATCAATTTTTTTACGCCGAAAACAATCAGGGGAATACTAACCGCGATTAAGGCGATGGCCGCAATCGTAAGTGGCACAGCATGTTTTGTCACATTCCCATTATACAGCTCCTTCAGAACCTGAGCAGCCAGGTAAATCACATAACCACCTGCGATAATCCTGATATAACATCTAAATTTATCATTGCCTCCCATTGTACATCCTCCTATTTTTCATTTATCTTCCGTAGATTTTGCTTATTTTTCTGATTTTCTCAGCCAGGCTGTCCGTGAATTCTCCCTCTAGCATACGCCATTTCCAATTATCTCCTACAGTAGCCGGAATATTAATTCTCGCCTCTGAGCCTTTACATAAATAATCCTGCATAGGAATAACAGCTCGCTCAGACACACTGGAAATCGCCAGACGAATCAACTTCCAGATCACTTTATTCTGATCTTCCCCTGAATCATCCAAATAGCTCAAAAGGTAGCTCTTCGTAGCATCCGACATACTGCCCAGCCAGCCCTTCAGCGTATCGTTGTCATGGGTTCCTGTATACATGATGCTATTAGGAATCACATTATGAGGCAAATAGAGGCAATCCGGATCACTATCGAAAGCAAATTCCAGAACCTTCATGCCTGGATAACCAGTATCTCTTACCAACTGCAAGACACTCTCTGTCAAAAAGCCAAGATCTTCCGCGATCACATCCAAATCTCCGATTTTTTCTTTCAGAGCTGTAAATAATTCTAAGCCAGGTCCCTCTTCCCAATGGCCGAACTCTGCTGTCTTATCGCCATAGGGCACAGAATAATATGCATCAAAGCCCCTAAAATGATCAATTCTTACCACATCGAAAAGTTTTTGACTATGCTGCATTCTCTGTATCCACCAGGCATATCCCGTTTTTTTATGATAAGGCCAATCATAAAGAGGATTTCCCCAAAGCTGTCCCTGAGGGGCAAAATAATCCGGAGGGCAACCTGCCACACCAATAGGTTTGTGTTCTTCATCAAACTGGAAAAGCAAAGGATTGGCCCAGGCATCAGAACTATCAAAGGACACATAAATTGGCATATCTCCAATAATCAGAATTCCTTTTTGGTTGGCATAGGACTTCACTGCCTCCCATTGACGATAGAATTCATATTGCACAAAGGATTGATAGGCCATCCCTTTAGCTAGTCTTTCTTTTTCTGCTTTTAAAGTCTCCGGATCTCTGTCGCGAAGAGGCTGTTCCCATTGGACCCAGGTACTATCTTTCTTTTCCTCTTTCTCTGCTTGAAAAAGAGCATAGTCTTCCAGCCAATAGGCATTTTCTTCAACAAAAGCCTCATATTCTTTTGTTTTTTCAAACCGCTGAAAAGCCTGTTTTAACAGGATAGCCCTAGACTCAACAATCAGATCATACTCTATATAATTCTCAGATTTTGTGAAATCAAAGTTTTGGCACTCCGCTTCCGTAAGCAAGCCTTCCTTGATCAAAGTTTCCAAATCAATCAAGAGAGGATTTCCTGCAAATGTAGAGTAGGATTGGTAGGGCGAATTACCAAAGCCTGTAGGACCCAGAGGAAGAATCTGCCACAATTTCTGTCCCGCTTTCTCCAATTGATCTATAAATTCATATGCCTCTCTAGAAAAGCATCCAATACCATATTTTGATGGCAAAGAAGCCACCGGTAACAGAATACCGCCTGTTCTCATATCTATTCTATTCCTCTCTCTTATCTTCCTATTTTTATTTTCCTACCTAGGCAAACACTAAAATGTGGGGATTCCTAAGGATAGCTACTCTGCTGTCTTCTCCAACTCTGCAATTTCTTCAAGTATTCCACTTACCAGATTGCCAAAGGTTTTCTGAATATTCAATGAAGCCTCCTGTACTTCCTTGTGGGACAAAGCATTATCTGTCATGCCACTGGCCAGATTAGAAATAAAGGAGATGCCTGCAATACGCATGCCACAGTGATTTGCGGCAACAGCCTCACATGCAGTACTCATACCCACAGCATCTGCACCAAGAATACGGCACATGCGCACTTCCGCCGGTGATTCATAGTTGGGACCGCTCATCTGAATATAAACCCCCTCACGCAAGGGAATTCCCAATTTTTCCGCCTGTCTGCGAATTACTTTTTGAAGCTCCGGGTCATAAATATGGGTCATATCACTGAATCGTTCTCCCATTTCTTCAACATTTTCTCCCCTAAGAGGTGAGGGAACAAATTGAGCAATCTGATCCGTAATCATCATAAGATCTCCACCATGAAAATCATAATTCACACCACCTGCCGCATTCGTTAATATCAGATATTCTGCTCCTAACTGCCGCATAACCCGAATCGGCAAAACCACATCTTCCATGGCATAACCTTCATAATAATGAACTCTGCCCTGCATGATTACCACAGGAAGTTTTCCTACATAAGCAAAAACAAATCGGCCCGCATGACCCTGGACACTGGATGTGGGAAATCCTGGAATTTCAGAATAAGAAATGCTGTGACAAACCTTAAGTCGATCCACAAAATCTCCCAGTCCACTTCCTAAAACTACGGCTGCCTTTGGTGTAAAATTAATTTTACTTTTTATATATTCTGCACACGCTTCAATTTTTTCATATTTTTTGGACATACTCTTACCTCCCAATAATGAGAAATCAATGAATTCACCTTGATAGACAAAGAACAGAGGTTTTTCTACCTCTGTCCTTTTCGTTCCTGTGGATCAAACAGTCCCCAGGAGCGGTTTAAATACCAACTCTATAACGAACCAGAATCTATGGACTTCCTGATTCCTTATTAATTGTTCTTACCGAAAAAGCTCACCAGGTATATAACAGAAACCACTAGGATTACTATATAAGCTACACTAGCAATAAGATAGCCACTGAAAAAATACATCATGACTTCAGCAATTAACCAAAGGCCTGTTACACAGCCCAGCTTTTTCTGAATCTGCTTCTCCTCCTCAGGAGTTCTTTTTTTCATCAAATTCTTGCTCTTTGTGGCGAAATCTCCATGCCCCGTAAAGAGCAAAAGAGTAAGCACAGCAAGAAAAATTATAATAACAATCTCAAAGGTTGAACTAAAAAAAATTGAACCGTCCATCTTCACTCTCCTTTTTCTTCAGTACAACTTATGATAGCATAATTTCTTTATTTCGTCTACTTTACATAGTCCTTACAAACATATGCCGTCTGTCCTTGATAACTGATACGATACCAGTTTCTGATTTCTCCGGTAATGGTCAGGGTATCCCCTTCTGCAACACTTCCGATTATATTGCTTCCACTATCCGGAGCATCTCTAACATAAGCAGCCGAATGACAATAACCGCTCCTGTTAACAGCTGTAATCTCACTTTCTGGCACCTGTGTTACCACAGCTGTTGCTTCCGGTGTTGCCTCAGCTGTGGGCTCTGCTGTTGCCTCAGCCGTAGGCTCTGCTGTCGCTTCTGCCGTGGGTTCCGCTGTCGCTTCTGCTGTAGGCTCTGCTGTCGCTTCTGCCTCTTCCTGACTAGCCTCTTTTGTAGTCTCCGGTGTAGGTGTTGCTGTCGTCTTCTTACTCTTTTTGCTCTTCTTTGCGGAAGAATCCTCCTGCTCCTCCCATACATAATTCTTCAGGGAATCCTGTAGGGCTGAAATCATCGATTCATCAGAATCCTTTAACATAGCACTGGCCATATATACATCATCATCCGACAAAACACCGTGAAGGATACCGCTGCTATACATAGCACTATCCTCCGTATAATGAATCAAAGCATCAAAAGATTTTACGGAATTTGTCTGCATTCTCTGGAAATCATCCACTTCGTAATTCTCTGATGAATATCCCTCAATTTCAAGAATCATGCCTAGATTATCTTCTGATTCCGGATATAGTTCATCCGAAGCATTGGCAGAATGAGAAATCATCACCAGTCCTTTATCTGAAGAAAAAACATACAGATCCGAACTATCCTCATCCAACTCCCAATTCTCTCCTGGAAGTGAAATACTGAGAGTGCCATCCTTGGATGTATACTCTTTCATCGTAAGATCTGCTGCACTGCTTTCTGTAGTTTCCGAAGAACTACTGTCTGTTCCACTGCTACTTGATCCGCATCCTGTAATAAGTAGCATAGTACATACAGCAAATAAAATTCCCTTATGTTTTAGTAACTTAAATTTCATTGTATACTCCTCCATTTACAAGCTATGGAAACACAACAATTGACAAAACAATTTTGCTCTTTCTATGTTAGAAGATTCCAATAAATTTCTAATATAGAAAAAAGCAGTTCTGCTAGCAGAACTGCTTTTTCAAGAGCGCGAGACGGGACTCGAACCCGCGGCCTCGACCTTGGCAAGGTCGCGCTCCACCAACTGAGCCACTCGCGCGTGTGTCACTTCCTGACTCACTTATAATACAACACCCCTGCCTATATGTCAACACTTTTTCGAATTTTTTTTATTTTTTTAAATAACATGAATTCAGCATGAATTCAACGGTATCTCTGAATCACCATCTGCAGAGATTCTTTTCCTCTCCAACTATTGATTTCAGGGTAATAAACGATATCTATCTTCCCCTGCTTTTTTACGGTATTTATAAATTCCTGGGCATCACCGAAATAAATTCCTTCACAGCTGTGCCCTTGCTGATCCAGAAGCTGCATTTTTGCTACTCTTCCTGCATTTCCCATAGTACGGCAATCTCTGACCAGCAAATCTTTTTGAGCAAAAATCGGTTTGGAATTTCCCTTGCCAAAAGGTTCAAGCAAAGAAAATTCCCGAACCAACTCCATGGATACATAAGCAAAAGGCATAGCCATATCAATCACTACCTTTTCTCGAAGATTCTCTTCTGTCAAACCACAATTTTCATTGAGCCTTCTGCGAAACTCATTCAGGTTTTTCTTCTGCAAAGAAAGCCCTGCTGCCAAGGGGTGTCCCCCAAACTTGTCCAAAAGATCTGCTACCTCAGTTAATCTCTCAAACATAGAATAGGCCTCGATGGAGCGTCCAGACCCCTTCAAGCCATCTTTCGCCTTGGTAATTACAAAGCAAGGCTTATGATAACGCTCCCGAATTCGACCAGCAATAATACCGGCTATGCTCTCATGGCACTTCGGCAGGTAGACCACCAAAACCTTATCTTCTGCCAATTCTCCGCCTTCGATCATAGCAATTGCTGATTCTACTCCCTCATTGGTCAGAGATTTTCTTTCTTCATTCAAAGCTTTTAGTTCTTCCGCCATTTTCTTTGCCTTGTCCGGAGTATCCGCACATAAAAGAGCCAAAGAAAGTTTCGCTGTCTCCAATCTTCCGGCTGCATTCAAACAGGGGCCAAGTACAAATCCAATGTGGTAAGGAGCAATATGTTCCGGATCAATTCCCGTAACCTCCATAAGTGCTTGCAGCCCTAGATTTTTGCTATTTTTCAAACGTTTTAGGCCTTCTCTTACTAAAATCCGATTATCCGCTTGAAGGTCCATCACATCCCCGATGGTGGCAATCGCCTCATATTCCAGGAAGGCCTCCATTTCAACGGAAGGAATCCCCATCTCCTCATAAAGAGCGGCCACCAATTGGGCTGCTACCACCGCCCCACAAATCCCTTTGAAGGGATAAGAGCAATCTGATCGTTTCGGATCTACCACAGCCTTGGCCTCCGGCAAAATTTCTCTTCGCTCTCCCTCTTGCTCCAAGAAGGGAATCTCATGGTGATCCGTTACCACCACATCCATCTTCAACTCTTTCGCCAAAAGAATCTGTTGTGCAGCAGAAATACCATTATCACAGGTAACAATGGTATCTATACCATCTTCATGTGCTCTTCGAATCAAGGATTCGTTTAGTCCATAACCATCTGTCATTCGGTCCGGAATCATAACATCTACCTTAGCCCCTATTCGCTGAAATCCTTTTAAAAGAATATAAGAAGCCATAACGCCATCAATGTCATAATCACCAATAATTCTTATTTTCTTTTTTTCTTTTATTTTATCTTTCAGCAAGTCTTCTGCCTTATCTATATCCTTGAGAAGTCGGAAGGAAGGAAGCATATCAAGGCCACCATGTAAATATTTCTCTATTTCTTCATCTCCAACAATATCTCTATTTCTGATCAGTCTGGCAGTCACCTGATCAATCCCATATTTCGCAGCGATCATTTTGAAATCTGCCTTTTTCGCTGTTATTACCCAATTTTCCAAAATGCCTCCTAGCATACAAGAAATTTTCTATCAGAATTTCTCTACCTATCAGAAAGGCTGCCGCTTACTTGCGACAGCCTCTATACTTTATCGATACCTTATCCGTTTTTATTTCTTCTTACTATTCTTATTCTGTTTTTTTATCTGTGCTTTCTTAAACATATACCAGAGATTTCCGGTAATAAAGACAGATGAGTAAGTACCACAGATCAGGCCCACCATAATCGGCAGAGCAAACTCTCTGATGGAAGAAACACCCAAAATGAAGAGAACCACAATCATCACTATAGTGGTCACAGAAGTATTAATGCTTCGAATCAAAGTCTGAGTAATACTTGTATTTACCAGTTCCGCAAGGCTTTCCTCTGTCTGACGTTTCACCTTAGGCAGGTTCTCACGAATACGGTCGAAAATAACAATGGTATCATTGATGGAGTAACCTACAATCGTCAACATACAAGCGATAAAGGTACTTCCCACAGAAACTTTTACCAAAGCATAGCAAGCTAACACTACGATAACATCATGGCAAAGAGCAAGAACGGCACTGGATGCAAAACGGATGTCCTTGAAACGGATCCAGATATAAAGCAACATACAAAGAGTAGCCACTACTACTGCACCCACGGCATCTCTTCTCATCTCGTTACTAACCGTAGCAGAAATTGTCTCTGCAGAAATATCGTCCTCTGCCACTGAGAACTGATCCTCCAGCACCTCTGCCATCTCCTCACGCTCTTCATTATCCAATGTACGTGTCTTGATAACAACCTGTGTGCTATTTACTACCTTCTGGAACTGAATATTGCTATCCCCGGTAATCTCCTCCAAAGCAGGTTTTACCTGATCATCCAGATCACTCAGACTCAACTCATCATTGAAGGTAACTGTCGTAGATGTTCCTCCCAGGAAGTCCAAACTGAAGTTCAAAGCCTTACCGTCCGTTACCTGGTTGTAAATCATTCCTGCAGGTGCAAGAAGAATAGCAACAATTGCAATAGCAAAGAAAAGCTTTCTATGACCAACAAAGTTCAAGGTCTTACGTTCTTTATTGCGACCATACCATTTTTCATCGGTAAATCCAATGCCATACAGGGCATTTACAATCCATCTGGATACCACCAAAGCAGTAAACATGGAAAGAACAATACCAAGAGCCAGAGTCATGGCAAAACCTTTGATGGTTCCGCTTCCCAAAGCGCCCAGAACCGCTGCTGCAATCAAGGTAGTGATATTACCGTCAAGAATCGCAGATAAAGCCTTCTTGAAACCAATCTTAATGGCATTCTTTACACTCTTTCCAGCGGTAATTTCCTCGCGAATACGAGCATAAATAATAACATTGGCGTCCACCGCCATACCGATCGATAGGATAATACCTGCAATACCCGGAAGTGTCAGAGTAAGATCAAAAGCATTAAGCATTACCAACTCAAGTCCGGTATAAATAATCAATGATAAAGCTGCCACAAAACCTGGGAGTGCATACACAAAAATCATATACAGCATAACGATAGCAAGACCGATCGCACCTGCCATCAAACTGGTCTTGATTGCTTCCTGACCCAGCTGGGCACCAACCACATTAGAACGAATTTCTTCCAATTCCAGAGAAAGAGAACCGATACGGATCGTAGACGCAAGATTCTTTGCTTCCTCAATGGAATCCATTCCTGTAATCTGTGCCTTTCCATCAGAAATAACGGACTGAACAGTTGGAGCACTAATGGTCTCTCCATCATATACGATAGAAATCTGTTTACCCAGATTATCTTCTGTGGCTTCCTTAAACTTCTCTGTACCCTCATCCGTAAGAGTCAATGAAACTACATACTCATTACTTCCTGAGGTAGAATCCTGAGTTACACCACCCTCAGCAGATTCTACGTCGGTACCTTCCAGCACAACATTTCCGTCGGAATCCTGAAATTCCAGAGAACCCGGTTTACCCAGTTCTTCAAGAATCGCGCTGGCATCTGTCACACCTGGAATCTCGATATTGATTCGGTTGTCACCCTCTTGGTAAACCTGTGCCTCTTCGCTATAGTTAGAAACACGTTGCTGCAATTTGTAAATCGTATCACTCATATCTTCCGATGAAGGTTTATCCTCAGAAGTCTGATAGGTGATACTAACTCCGCCTGACAGATCCAAACCTGTTTTGATATTCTTTGCGGAGCCAAGTTTTGCGTCGCCGAAGCCTACGCCCGATGTAAATGCTAATAGTCCAATCAATACAACTGTCAGGACTAAAACAATTACGCTTCGTCTCTTGCTCATGTCAATATACTCCTTTTGTGTTAATAAAATATAAATACAGGATTGCTATCCCAAATATTTCACAGACGATCTATTCCATGTCAGCCAAGGCAGCCTTGATCATAATGGCACACTCTACTCTTTTTCTCTGAAGCATGCAGCCAATCTCATAAACGTCATTAATTTTCCCTGTAAAATTATAGGAATTCGCAGCACATCCGCCACTACAATAAAATCTAGAAAAGCAATTCTGACATTCATCTTTGGCATAGACATTACAGCCCTTAAACTCCTGACAAATATCATCTCGAACAATGCCGGTATCCACATTGCCCAGAAGGAAATCTTCATTTCCTACAAACTGATGGCAGGGGTAAAAATCCCCCCAGGGAGTCACTGCCAAATATTCTGTTCCGGAACCACATCCGGACAATCTCTTATATACACATGGTCCACCGGTGAGATCAATCATAAAATGGAAGAAATTAAATCCTCTTCCTTCTTTAGTTCTCTTAATCATCTCTTTTGCCAGCAAATCGTACTGTTCACAAACAACAGGTACATCCTCCAGACGAAGAGCATAATCTTCCGTAGGTGGTGCCACAACAGGCTCCATGGAAATCTGCTTAAAACCAAGATCTGCCAAATGAAGAACATCACTGGCAAAATCCAGATTATTTCTGGTAAAGGTTCCTCTTACATAATAATTATTCTGATGTCTTCTCTCCGCCATCTTTTCAAACTTAGGCAGAATCAAATCATAACTGCCCTTACCGCCAGGGAAAGGACGCATCTTATCATGTATCTCCTTACGTCCGTCGATACTAAGTACTACGTTGCCGAACTCTTTATCAGCAAACTCCATTACTTCATCATTCAGGAGGACACCGTTGGTTGTCAAGGTGAATCGGAAATTTTTCCCGGTCTCTTTCTCTCTTTTTCTGCCGTAAGCAACCAGATCTTTTACCACTTTCCAGTTCATAAGTGGTTCACCACCAAAGAAATCCACTTCCAGATTCTTTCTGGAGCCAGAATTTTCAATTAGAAAATCCAGTGCCTTCTTACCTACTTCATAGGACATAAGTGCACGTCTGCCGTGATACTCTCCTTCATCTGCAAAGCAATATCTGCATCGAAGGTTGCAATCATGGGCAATATGCAGGCACAATGCCTTGACAACCGTCTGTCGGTTAGAAAAAAGATCAATGGCATTTCGGTAAATGTCCTGGGTAAAAAGCATGCCCTGCTCTTTTAGTTCAAGGCATTCCTCAACTGCTTCTGCTACATCATCATTCCCATGGGTCGGGCCAAGACGCTTGACAATATCAGCCTTCTCCAATTTTTCATTCATCAATGCTACCACATCATAGACGACATCGTCCACAACATGGACCGCACCGCTATTGATATCCAGCACAATATTGTAACCATTATTTTTGTACTGATGAATCAAAGGTTAAACCCCTCTCTGTTCCTATCTGGTACTGCATGGTTTCATGCCTTACCAAAATATTTTTTTTCATAGAATAAGCAGCGGCATTTGCCGCTGCTTCCATATTCTCACGATTCGGCAATTATCATTTGCTGTTTTCGCAGGTCTGATTACCTACGGTACAGGATGTCTTACATGCTGACTGGCATGATGTCTGACACTCACCGCATCCGCCTTTTTTCAGTGTATTCTGAAGGCTTTTAGTATTTAATGTCTTTATATGTTTCATAAGTTTTACCTCCTTCTTAGATTCTTAAAATTCAATATGCATTATATCATAGTTCCTTATACTTTAAAAGTCATTTTTTTCATCATGCTTTTTTTTCAAATTACCATAGATAATCAGCACAATAATCGCTGCTGCTCCCACTCCCGCAGTTACAATATAAGGAACAATGCCACTAGTATCCCCTGTCTTGACTGCCACAGCCACTTTGTTGCTGGCTGTTTTTGATGTAGAAGAAGTTGAGCTACTACTATTGGTAGAAGAGCTTGATAAAGTACTTGAATAACTAGCGGAACTATTTGATGTACTGCTCTTTCCTGAAGAAGTACTTGTCTTACTACTATTTGTGCTATTCGTACTTGTACTTCCCGTACTTCCAGAAGATTTTTTATAAACCTTGTCCAAAGATCCTACCAAAAGATTACTTCCCGCAATTCTCGTACTTACACCACTAATGCTATATGGGCTAAAGGACCTGGTTACAAAGGATACCGTTCCATCAGAGATCTCAGGCTCCAGTTCCTCATAGCTTCCATCACTGAGATAATGAAGAATCGTGACATTCTCATAATCCTCAGCATTTTCCACTGGCACTGTAACTGTTACTGTCTCGCCGCTGGCCAAGGTATAGGGACAATCTTCCAGAAGATTCCATAAGGTCATTTCATAAGATCCTAAGAGCTGACTCAAATCAGAAGATGTACTCCCTGTCTGTCCAATCTTTTCAACACGGAATTGTACATACCAAGGCAAATCGCCATTTACATAAATTCCATTGCTGCTGCTATTGAACTGCTTCACAGCACTCTGGGCTGATTTCAAACGAATAATCTGCGACTGAGAGAGTTTACTTTTCTCCTTATCCGTCAAAGACTCATAATATTTATAGGCTTGTACAACAGTATCCACATCTGAACTGCTGGAAATATTTACTTTTACGCTTTCAAGGGCATCGCTTCCTGTAACCTGCTCTTTTTGGGCAGTTGCTTTCTTCTCTGCCTTAGCATTAGAGGTCTCCGCACTATTTTCCTTTTTGGCAGCACTTTTTTCTTCACTAACCGCTTTTTCAGTATTTTCCTGATCTTTTTCCTGATTTTTGGCAGATGTACTTTTCTCACTCTTTTCCGCCTTATCTCCGCTTTCGGACTGGCTTGTCTCTGAGGATGCCTCTGTCTTTTTGTCAGTGTCAGAATTATCTTCGGTTGTGTCCGAGGATGAATCCGCCTTAGATGTTTCTGTTGTGCCAGACGTCTCTGTTGCTGCCGGAGTTTCCGTCACTGCCGGTGTCTCATCCGCTCTTGACTCCTCTGTTGCTGCTGGAGTTACTTCTGCTGTTGGTGCCTCCGTCACTGCCGGTTTCTCTTCTGCTGCTGGCGTCTCTGTCACTGCTGGTGTCTCTTCTGCCGCAGGCGTCTCTGTCACAGTCGGAGTCTCCGCTTCTGATGAGGCTTCCTTTGACTCTGTTGTATCCGATGCTTGTGTCTCTGAAGATGCAGTTTCTTTCGATGTCTCTGTCTCTGAAGATGAACTTGTACCAGATGCTGCTGGAGTTGCTGTTGGAGTTACCGTTGGTGTTACCGTTGGTGTTCCACTGGGATTTGCAACAATCATAATATTCCCCTGAGCATCTTTCGTAAGGATCTGAGAGGCAACTGCTGCTCGAACGCCCACCAGCTTTGATGCAGAATCCGCAGCTTCCGTATTGACTGCAAATACAGAACCAGCTGCCAAGGAAACAGCCAGAGCCATTCCCAATGGCTGCAGATAATTACGTTTTTTATTTTCCTTATAATTCTTCTTTTTTTCTACTTTATTTTTATTCGCCTTCATTTGTATCTCCCTTATCAATTATATTTCAACCTATGCCATCCATCATACCTGCACAGGTTGGTCTGGTTATCATCTGAAGTGAATATATTTCTTGGGTATCCGAAATATGTTTCTAAGTGTACATCTATATGCACTACGAGCAATTATAGCACAGTTGTTTTTTTTTAACACCCCCTTCTGCATTTTTTATGCAAATCTACAAGTTATAATTCACAAGAATTTTTCTTGCTTTTTCATAATAAATACGGTATATTTCTATTAATTGTAACCTTATGGAGACAATACAAATTAATAGTAACTATTCAGAATCTCATTTACAAGATATTTTAAAGGAGTGACTTTTTTTGGATTCTAGTGACGCCATACAATTGGTGGTACTCGTTGTTTTACTTATGCTTTCCGCTTTTTTTTCATCAGCTGAAACTGCCATGCTGACAGTCAATGAATTGCGGATACGAACTATGTGGGAGGAAGGCAACAAAAGAGCCGGCCTACTGCATCAAATCATTGAAAATAAGGGAAAATTGCTCAGCACGCTGCTGATTGGCAATAATCTGGTAAATATTTCCGCCTCCTCCCTTGCTACATCCCTGACTATCAAGGTAGTCGGCAATGAACTGGTAGGTGTGGCCACCGGTATTCTGACTCTTCTGATTCTCCTGTTTGGCGAGATTACCCCAAAGACTCTGGCAACAATCCATTCAGAAAAGATTTCCCTTGCCTATGCAAGAATCATTCACACACTCATGGTGGTCCTTACACCGGCTGTTTGGTTTGTCAATACATTAGCCAATGGTTTCATGATACTTATGGGGGTAGATGTCAACCAGAAGGCAGCTCCTATGACGGAACATGAGCTTCGCAATATTGTTAGCGCCAGTCATGAAGATGGCGTAATCGAATCTGAAGAGAAACAGATGATCTACAATGTATTCGATCTTGGTGATACCCATGCTAAAGATATCATGGTACCTCGTATCGATATGACCTTTGTGGATGTAAACAGTAGCTATGATGAACTGGTAGAGCTATTTTTAAAGAATGGTCATACTCGTTATCCGGTCTACGAAGAAAGTACAGATACTATTATTGGTATTATTAATATCAAAGATTTGCTTCCTGTGAAAAGCCATGAAGACTTTAATATACGAAGCATTTTGCGTGATCCCTATTTTACCTATGAGCACAAACACATCTCTGATCTCTTAGATGAAATGCAGGAAAATTCCATTAGCTTTGTCATTGTCCTGGACGAATATGGTGCTACAGCTGGTCTTCTTACCATGGAAGATATCCTCGAAGAGATTGTGGGAGAGATTCGAGATGAATATGACGAGGGTGAAGCTGAAATGCTGACTCCTATCGTGGAAGGCAGCGAATATGTTGCATTAGGATCTGCTAATCTCGATGATTTGGCTGAGGAATTGAATGTGGACTTGTCTTCAGAAGAATATGATTCTTTAGGTGGGTATATCATAGAAAAACTGGACCGCCTTCCCAGAACCGGAGAAAGCATCAGTCCCTTCCCTGGTCTGCGTCTCACTGTAGACAAAACTACCCGGAATCGAATTGATCTGGTCCATGTTTTTATTGATCGAAAAGCTATGGAAGAAGCAGAGAAAGAGACGGAAGACGATTGAAAATCAAAGATATTTGATTTTCAGAGGTATTTTTTCAAAATTTCGTCATTTAGAATCTATCAATAAATCAAACATGATCTTGTGAAATTGAGCACCGCAGCGTTCTACTTCCCCTAGCACCGTCTCGATTCCCATTTTAGTCAAAAACCAATTGGCGCGGTTGATTCCCGTATCAACCGCGCTTATTTTAAACTCTGTTTCAGGATAAAGCAATTGATAGTAAAGCAATGCCCGTCTGGCATGATAGGCTTGGCAACACAATATGGCATTTTTTATGGAAAATCCTTTGCTATCTGTAACTCGTCTGGAGAAAATGGCATTTTCATATGTGAATGTGGCTTGATTCTCTCTAAGAATTGCAAGTTCCGGCACTCCACCCTTGATCAGCACATCTCTCATCATTTCCCATTCCGTCTCATAACAGCCACTGTATGTATCCCTTTTTTCACTGGGGCCTTCAAAGAAATCTCTCCCTTTGCTAAACTTTCCTGAAGGAAGAACATAGGGGGCCATACCCAGACGATAAAGCAAGGCAGCTCTTTCTGCCATGCAAGGAGAAGAATTGCCGGGAATCATAATTATGTCCCCATGGTAATGGGCTTCTGTCTGGTCTTTTCCAGACACTTCCTCATCTTCCAGAAAAATAAAATCCGTATACATTTTAATGAATTTATCAGGCATATCCTTCTTTTCCTTGCTTCTTTCCTTATTCCTAGTAGCTTATTTCTGCGCTTCGATTTTCTCCGCTAGCTCATTGAGATATTCCCAGCGTTCCATTTTAGCATCCAATTGCTCTTCCAAATCCGATTTCTTTGCTGTTAATTCATTTAATCGTCCGGCATCCGTCGCATATTTCAGAATATCCTCTTCCACCTCTGCAATGGCATTTTCCAGTTTTTCGATATCCTCATCAATGCTTTGAAATTCCTTTTCTTCTTTATAACTAAATTTTAATTTTGATGGACGATTCTGTTTCCAATTTTTCCCATTGTTGTTGCCAACTACCGACGCTGAAATACCACTGTCTGGATTCCCCGCTGCATTTTCTGACTCTTTAGAATTGCCAACTGCGGACGTCTTGACTTTCGCCTTCAAACTGGGCGTCTCATTTCTTTTGTTCAGATAATCCGTATATCCGCCTTCATATTGGATAATATTCCCTTGTCCATCGAATTCCAATATACGATCTGCCACATTATCCAGGAAATAGCGATCATGAGATACTGCAATAACAATACCAGAAAAAGAATTAATAAAATCCTCCAAAATGGTCAATGTAGGAATATCCAGGTTATTGCCTGCCTCATCCAAAAGCAAAACATTACAATTTCTGCACAGAACACCTAAAAGATAGAGGCGTCTTTTCTCCCCACCGGAAAGCTTTCCTATGGGAGCATATTGCATTTCCGGAGTGAACAAAAAGCGTTCTAACATCTGAGATGCAGAAATTTTGCCCTCTTTCGTCTGGATATATTCGCCAATATTCTTTACATAATCAATTACTCTTTGCTCTTCCTTCAGATGCTGCTCTTCCTGAGCCAGATATGCGATTCGAATAGTGTCTCCGATTTCTATCTGCCCGGAATCTACCCCTTCCAGTCCTGCGATCATGCGCACAAGAGTAGATTTTCCACATCCATTAGGTCCTACAATTCCAATGTTTTGATTCTTTAGAAAAATATAACTGTAGTCTTTGATTAAGGTATGATCACCATAGGCCTTTGAAACATGCTCTAATTCTATAGTTTTCTTGCCCATTCTGGTTTCTATGGTTTCCAGCTCCACCGTAGTATCCTGCTTTGGCCCCGTCTGATTTTTCATTGCTTCCAGACGATCCAATCTCGCCTTTTGCTTTGTGCTTCTGGCCCGACATCCTCTTTTGGCCCATTCCAATTCCATGCGCAACACACTTTTTCGTTTTCGTTCTGTAGCCAGCTCCATTTCCTCTCTTTGAGCTTTCAGTTCCAGAAATCCGGAATAGCCGGCTTCATAAGCGTACATATCTCCATGGCTTACCTCTAGAATCTTATTTGCCACCTGATCTAAGAAATAACGATCATGGGTTACCATAAGAAGCGTGCCTCGATAATTTCTCAGCCAGTCCTCCAACCAACTGATCATAGCCTCATCTAAATGGTTGGTAGGCTCATCCAGAAGGAGCATATCGAAATCCTGAGCCAGCACTCCTGCCATGGCAATCTTACGTCTCTGCCCACCGGACATGAGCTCGATTTCTGTCTCATAGTCGGTAATTCCCAAGCGATCCAGATTGCTCATAACCTTCCAGGAATCTGCAAAGCTATCTACATAGGACTGCACCGTGGCATGGGGCAAAAATTGAGGATGTTGTCTTAAATAGGCGATCTTTAGATTTCCTCTTTTTACTACCTCACCAGAATCCGGTGTCTCCTCCCCCGCCACAATTCGAAGCAGGGTGGATTTGCCGGTACCATTGACACCCACAATACCTATTTTATCCCCTTCAGAAATTCCAAGGGAGGCATCATGAAAAATCACCTTTTCTCCATATATTTTATTGATATGTTCAATATTTACTATATTCATGTGAACCTCAAATGTAACAAAATCACTTACGCCAGGATTTGCTCTGAAATCTGACGCAAGGCCAGCTTATGATAATCCTCATAACTCTTAAAAACAACTTCCCTTGCATCAAAAAGTCCATCTTCTTTTAACACTTTTACAGGAAGTCCCATTAATTCTGCTAATGCACGCACTGGTCCCAAAGCATCCTCCTCTGTCAGGACATAGAAATCAAACTCTTTCACATAAGAACCAAAACATGCCATCGTTTCTGGCAAGGCATCTACCACTAAGCGAATTCTGGCTTTTACTTCAGGATACTTTTTCAGAAGCAATTCTGTCTCAACCAGATCAGCATAAATAAGGACAATCTCTACATTTTCCCACTTTTTCTCTGTGAGCATCTCACAAAGAAAGGGGAAATTCACCAGCTGTGCATTCATTAGCCAAGATTCTTTTTCCCTATGAGGAGCAGGCAATAAAGTAAGTTTGCGAATTCCCTGAGTCGTCAGTTCCTCCTCAGCAACAATATAGGGTTCTCCTGCATATTCCTGCTGATATAAGGGTTTTTTCTCCAGACAAAGTCTAATGTCCGGAAGCGGTGTCAGACAAACCTGTTTTTCATAAAGACTTGCAAACACCTCTTTTTGCGTTTCTGCCTGCACTTTATCAGGCATTTCTTCCCCTAAATTTCTCCCTGTTTCTATGTGAATTTTCTTCTTGGCCGGAAGCAGGGCCCCCTGAACCGTCCAAGTCTGATTATACTTACCCAGATACAAAAAATAATCAAAGGTAACAGGGCCAAAAAGTCTTTTTGCCTCACGTTGAATTATCTCTTCATCCAATAATTGAATGATTTTTTCTCTATATTCATCTTGGAGAATCTTCTTTTGCAGAAAAAGCTGCCACAAATATTCTTTGTCCGACATAGCCATCTGATTGTTGCGCACCAAAAAACTCTCATTTTGGGGCAATCTTGCTACTTTTTTCTGCAGGCTATTGTCCTTTATCTTTTGATTACATACCAAAACCAGATCACAGTTCTCCTCTGCCAGCAGATTGCTGATACTAATCGCTAAGTTTCTGGCCTTTGTATCAGTATTCCAATTGCAGTAGATAAGAATTTTCTTCTTATCATCCTTTGCCTTACTAGGGATAGGCGTAGCCAGAAGCTCCAGGATCATTTCCGCTGTCATTTTATTACTATCAGGATAACAATATACTTCTCCCTGATATAGAGATACAATTCTCGTATCTCTTAGATAAGTATCACAAAGCTCCTTATTTGGAAGGAAAATTCTAGTGCAATTCAGGAGGCTGGATCGTCCGCCCTCAGCCAATTCCTTGGCTTCTGGAATTTTATTCGCTGCCAGATAGAACACTTCCTGCTTCTCCCGTCTGGCAAAATAACTAGGAAGTAGCTGGTCTGTAATAATGATACCAGCATTGGCCAAAGCTTCCACAGCCTGCTTGTTTGATAAAGCAAGAGTTTCGGACAGACCTGCCTTTTTCATTTTTTCCTTACGCTCTATATTAGCTCCTACAGTAATGACATGATAAGATGCTTTCTTAAGAATTTCCGCTAAATATTTCCATGCCTCCATGGAAAATCCATCCTCACTCCCAGAGAGCAATAAACAGGTTTTCTCCTGGAGATCCTGCTTATAGGCATTTCCATAAATAAAAGACTTTTTTATCTTGCTTTTGCTATCTACCAAGTCTCTTCCATGATTTTCACAAAAAGCTTCGAATAAGGGCTCCCATTCTTTTATCTCTTCCATATTCATTCTCCCTCATTTTCTAATCCACTAACTGCCGTTATAAATTCATTATAAGCTTCCTGATTATACTCTTCCAAGGAGAAAGCACAGGTAGGCACATTTCCTTCTGCAAATGCACAAAGGCCCTCATAGACTCCATCAGCTGTCGGCTCGATTACAAGCTGTCCATCTGGATAAAGGCTCTCCTTAACCGTCGAGAAATTAGATACGATAATAGGAAGGCCACAAGCTCTGGCTTCCAATAATACCAAAGGCTGTCCCTCATGAATGGAGGGGAGGATAAAACAATCACACCTCTTCATAATAGAGAAAGGATTCGCAATATTTCCTGTAAGAATAACCGCTTCCCCCAATTGCAGACGGGCAATCTGTTTTTCCAAAGAGGAACGCAAGGGGCCCTCTCCAATAAGATAGAGCCTTGCATTGGAATGCTCCTTATAAAATCGAGAAAATCCATCCAGCAATGCCTCATGATTTTTTTCAACAGACATCCGCCCCATAGTAACAAAATTCATGTATTTCTTTTCAGGCAGGCCTATCAATTCCATCTGCTTATCATTTGCATTCTCTGCAATCTGATTTTTTATCAGGTACTCTTTATCCTTAAATGAAATAACATGTTCATGTTCCAGCATCTGTCGTATTCGATCCGCATCAACGGTATTCTTAGCATAGGTAAAACGATCATGGGTTTTCTCTGTTGCCAGCTTTTTCCGATTGGTTTTCATTACCGCACGTCCACAGGAAACCAAGCGGTCATACTTGGGATACAGGGAAATAATAAAGTTTAATTTTTCTTTTAATGGAAACTTTCCATCTATTTTACGGTTCATATCTGCCTGAATATCATTATGCAACCAAACAGAATGTTCTTTTGCCTTGCCACAAAGGAGCATTGGGGTAAAAAAAGTAGTATATCCACTAAAGTCTACAATATAATCAAACTCACTATCACCGAAACATCTTTTCCACTCTTTGGCATATAAAGTCTCAGGATAATACCGTCTCCAAATCCATTTATAGCAGGCCCTTTTCATAACAAACTGGCGATTTACCTCTTCCTGATAAGTAGCTACAAAAGTGCCCACTCTGGAAATGGCTCTACAGCGAGGATCCATATCATTATTAATCATGTCTAAAACATCTTGACTTTTGTCGCCCGCTTCCACAAAAGCAGTTACATCCCATTCCTCATAATCAATCTGTTTTAAAAGACTTAAAAAAGAATGCGAGATACCATTTCTGAGCATATGGCCTCCCGAAATCAGCATTCTTTTCTTTTTGTGCTCATCAACAATCTTACGGTAATCTGTTTTTCCATGCCATATGATGTCTACAATTCTTTCGGAAACCTTACCATCCTCATAGCAGCAGATTTCTTCTTTCATTGCCTGATAGACCTTCTCATACTTCGTTCTCACCTGATCCAGAGAATTAATCATATCCGCAATGTCTTCCAGTTTGTCACTATAGGGGCCAGGAAGTTCATCCAGGGAACGATATAAGCCTCTGCACTCCTGATAATCCCTTGCATCTGGAATATAAAAGAGAATTGGACGATTGGTCACAAGAAAATCCAGGAAAATGCTGGAATAATCAGAAATCAGGATATCCACCGCAGAAAGAAGGGTATTGGTATCAATGGATCCTGGTACTAAAAGCCCCTTATATTCCTTTCGCTCCTTCAAAAGTTCGTAGGTATAATGATGAGGTTTTACTAAAATCTGATAACGTTCTGTATCTATGGCCGCCTCCAAAGATTCCTTTAACTCCAATAATTCTCCCGGATTCGCCGCCACCTGGGTATCCATACCTTGTCTCCAAGTAGGCGCATATAGAATAATCTCTTTATCGGGATCAAGATCAATTCCCAGGGACTTCAGCCAAAGTACTACTTCTTCTCTTCTTGCCGATGTTGTCAGATCATTTCGAGGATATCCCTCCTCCACAATCTCTCCCGCCATAATTCCCTCTAGTTTGTAACTCTTGTAATACATGGAGGACAATATGTCATTGGCGGAAAGCAGATAATCACTGGCAAAAAAATTCCTTATGGTATTTCTAACTTCCGTTACAGCTCCAGGAATGTCATATCCCATAGTTTTCAAGGGGGTTCCATGCCAGGTATTGATATAAATCTGTTCTTTTTTCTTTATAAAATAGTTGGGAAATGTAGAATTGCTGATGAGATAACCTGCACTAGCCAACATGTTGAGATATTCGTCTGACTCCAGCTTTACAAAAGACACTCGGGGATTTTTCTCATATAAAGACATAATATAGCTATTATCACTACTCTCATCCACTACCCATACATGGCGAAAATTCTCCAGACCAGGATCCGACAATATTGCTAAAAAGAGAGCATATGGATTATCACAAATGCCCCTGCCCCAATTGCTTTCATATAAGATAAGCTGCTTATCTACCTGTGCTGATTGGTAATACTCCGCATATTTTGCTCGAATCTGTCTACGAACTGTTCCCTGAGTTCTCAGTTGCGCCGCCTCTCTGGCTTGCTCCATCTCTCCATTAATTCTTTTGATTTTATTTACAATCTTCATTTTCATACCTTTCAAAAAGTAGGAAATAAATCCTCATAATCTTCCGGTGTATAGCGATGATAAGTAATATGAAAACCTTCATCCTTCAAACAATACTTGAATTCATCTGGTTTGCCATCTTCAAACCAAACCAGATAATCAAATTCTCCATTGTCCATTTCTTGAATCTGCACTTTTTCAGAATATCTGTGAAAAATAGCAAATACATCTTCCATTTGCTTTCCATGTTCTTGCACAAGCTGAATCAATTCCTGTAAAAAAGCAGTATCCCCCATATGTTCATGAACATATGCATTGCCCTCTGGGGGAATCCTAAAACAAAAGCGCTCCCCCTTATGGCTAATATCCACTTTTCCCAGTCTCTGGGCCGTATAATCTACAAAGGCTTCTAACCCTTTTTCCATGCCATCCAGATCACAATCCGTAGCCAAAAATCTTTGCAAGGACTGCAGGGGATAATAAAGTCGCACTGTCTCTTTCGCATATCCCAACTTTAATTGATTCTCTCGCAGAACTTCTACAATATTTTTTTCCAATTTTGAAAAATCCATACAGCCCCCTATATTAGTTCAACATAAAGGTATTAATTACCTCTGCAATGCCATCCTGATTATTATCGGCAATGGTGATATAATCCGCTACCGCCTTGGCCTCCGGAATGCCATTTTCCATACAAACTCCCAAACCGGCTGTTTTAATCATAGGAATATCATTTGCCTCATCCCCAGCAGCAATCGTAGCCTCCACTGGAATGCCCAAAGCCGCTGATAAATCCAGAAGAGCTCTTCCCTTGTTAATTCCCTTAGGGACGATCTCCAAATAGCATGTGGCAGAAAAGAAGGAATCCAACTCCTCACTGCAATGTTCATTAATCCAATCCCTAAATTCCGTCAATGCCTCCCCACTCTCATAATCAATGGTTAACATTTTAGGTGGTGCATCATAGAGATGGCTAATATCCGGAAGCACTTCATAATTAATATTGCTTCTATTACAATAGGTCTTCACCTGATCATCATCGCATCTTGCTTCCACTACCACATGATCTGCTGTATAGGTTTGAATATGAATATTTCTCTTATTCGCTTCTCTGAAAATCTCTGCTACCACTGCCAAAGGAATCGCATGAGAAGTGATTACCTCCTGGTTGCCCATATCAAAAATGACGCCACCGTTAAAGGAAATCACATAACAGCCTTTTTCCGTAAGTCCCAGTCTTTCCGCCTGCTTGATGGCACTTGCCAAAGGTCTTCCCGTTGCAATAATAATCTTATGTCCTTCCCCAAGAGCCTGGCGTATGGCATGATAATTGCCCGGTGTAATTTCTTTTTTATCATTTAATAGGGTTCCGTCAAGGTCCAAAAATAAGGCCTTTTTTTCACTACTCATAACTATTTCCTTTCACATATGTTTTCAGCAGATTTCTGAAATTAAAGATGTCCGTCTCTGGTATCGATATTGGTAGGGAGATCTCTGACAAAGTCAAAAATAGCTTTTTCCACTACGAAGGGCATGGTGAATGGATCGAGAACGATTCCCACAACATCCTCTTCCGCAGCCATGGCCAACGCCTCCAGAAAATGATGCTCCATAATCATAAAATTAGCTGCATAATCCTCCGGCACCTGATCTCCATTAGAAAATACTGGGAAAAATTTACCACTTTCATTGGTAAGAATATCTGGCTTAGGATTACAGGGAACCCAAACATAGCTGTCTCTCAAACATCTAAGCACACCATGTACATTTTCCTGAGTATTCTCTTTAAAACAATTCGCAACCAATGCCCGAAGTAGCTCTCCGTTTCTCAAGTCATCTCTCTTTACTGCCATAACAATTCCTCCATCGTTCTTCTTTTTTATCTTAAATCACAGATTAATATAACATATTTTTCACATAAGAACCAGACCCCTTAGGGTAAAGACAAGGAAGACAGCCATAATGATCTCTCATTACAGCTGCCCTCCTGCTTCTGCTTTATCCACATTATAAAATATTTTTTCTATAGTAATTCACAAAGGCATCTGCCAATTCTACCTGAGTGGATGGCAAGGGGTGACAATTGTCAAAGGTCTTACTTGCCACATTCTCCTGGGTAAGTACGCCAGTAGCATTAGCGTCATAGAAGTTTACATTCCATTTTTTTGCCAAATCTTTCATGGCTGCAGCATAATCTGCAAGGGTATAACCCAAATCATTTTCTGTGCTATATCCACATTTATTGTAATCGTGCACCCCTACCCATTTTCTTTCAATAGGAGCCGCAAGAATCACTTTTGCTTTAGGATTCTGCTTCTTAATGGTGGACAGCACCTTGTTCCAAGCCCCATAAAAGGTTCTGGTATTGCTGCTATTGATGGTTCCCATCTTGGTATTATGACCATAATCATTGCTTCCTACTGCCAAAACAATCACATCATAGCCCTTAAATCCAAGGTCTGTGCTTCGCATCACCACACTCTTAGCTGTATTTTTTGTGGTAGAAATGATTCTGGAACCATCATAGGCACGATTCTCACAACTATAACCCAAAAGGCTTGCAGCTCGCTCTGCCCAAGAAATATAAGCTCCTGCTGCACTTCCAGCAGTTACACTATCACCGTCAAAAAGAATCTTTTTCTTTGTGGTTTTATATTTGTAGGTAAAGGTCTTGTCATAATCTGACTCCAACGTACCCTTCACAGCCTTCACTGTATAATACCAGTTTTTGTGATAGGAAATCTTCTTCTTTGTCTCTTTCGTTTTTCCTACATAATTCCAACTGCCCTTTGCTGAACTACGACAATATACCTTATAAGCCGTTGCACCATCCACTTCCTCCCAATAGAGATAGGATGCGCTAATTTTTTTTATCTTTGGCATAGATAACTGACAGGTATAACTCCGCAGTTCACTTTTTGCACCTGTACCTGCGGAATTGTAAGCCGCCACACGGTATTGATAGGTATTTCCAGGAATCCCATGGCGATTGCGGTAAACCGTATTATACTGACCTTCCATTTTCGTAGTGATCCATGCGCCATTTGATGTCTTATAATAGACATAATAGCCACTGGCACCCGACACAGGAGTCCATTCAAAGGCAATATTGCCATTTTTGCATCGAGTTGACTTTTTCGTTACGGTAGGCACTCCGGGAATACCCTTTGCAAGTACTGTTATAGAAATTCGATTAGCCTTTTTCCCGTCCTTAGACTTGGCGGTGATTAAAACACTACCTTCTTTTTTCGCTGTCACCTTACCACTGGAAGAAACTGTGGCGATGGAAGAATCCGCCGATGACCAGGTAACCCCTTTCGTCGTTACATTAGCAGGAGTCACATTGGCGGTCAACTGAATGCTGGTACCTGATTTCATGGTTGTACTGGCTGTATTCTTTCCATTATATAGAATAATCACCCCACTGGCATAGACCGCAGTAGGAGTAGGTGTCGCAGTAATGCTGGGTGTGGGCGTTAATGAAGGTGTGGGACTGGCAGGCGCCTGGGAAGATGCCAGCTGGAGAACCACATAGAGATAAACTCCATGTCCCGCCAAATAACGATAAGTCACTTTAGAGTCACTAATATTCGTCAAAACACTGCCATCCAAATCAGCCCCCTCCAGATTTTCTATCTTTTGGGGATCTATCCCTTCATCCAGGGATGCCAAATCTATATGGCCTTCCTCATCTGCAGTCACGGTGAGGCTCTGAGAGTTCTCACTCATCATGAAGCTTTCACCCTCGGACAATTGAGAATGGCTCACATCCAATGATAGGAGCTGATTACCGTCACAGGACAAAGAAGTTAACTTTGTATTTTGAGATATATCCAACTTTGTCAGCTCATTGCCACTGATATCCAGAGATCTTAACTCTGTCAGATATTCCAGACCTGTCAGATCTTTTACCCCATCACAGTCAGTAGTTGCTGCCACCGTTTTCTGAGATAGATCCAATTCTGTAAGTCCCGCAATCTCAGAAGCTTCCAGACTTTTCCCTGCATATTCTTTTATGATGGCACGAAATGCAGCATCTGGAAAATGGTCTTCATCTACTGAAATCGATTCACTTGATGAAACATTGGCCTCTTCATCTTCCAACAGCTCTTCTTCCTGCTCTCTAGCAGTACTTTCTCCCGCTTCTTCCGCACTTTCCTGAAGGTAATCTGCGCTTTCTTCACTTGTGTCTGCATTTTTCTGATCTATATCTGCCTCTTCTTGACTAGCTTCTGCAGCATATCCCTCAAATGCATATACCTGAGTACTCGGAACAGCTGCACCACCGGTGATCATAGATAAACTCAAAAGCAAAGTCATTATTCGATTTTTCATATATCCATCCTTTTTTGCAAATTAACACGTTCCGAATATTATAGCACAAGAAAGAGCAGTCGACATAGGGGGCAAGGAAATTTAATGTATTTTTTATAATAATGGGAGGACTTATATCTTTTCTATACTTTCTTTCATAATAGCCAAGGCGGCTTCTTCATCATATACACTTAGTAAGCCCGCTGCATAAAAGACATATTGCCGGTCCAGATAGGTCTCTACCTGCTCCGGCAAGAGAATAATATCATCCTTACGATATTGCTTTTGAACCTGCTGTAGAATTCTTTTGGGATTTTTGCTTCTTATAACAGGTCCTCCTGTTCCAATCACTCTTTTAATGTCTGTCAGATTTTTTCCTCTCTGCAGAACACTTTGCAGCATATTGCCGGTAAATTCCATTTTTCCAGCATGTCTTCGAGCAGCAATTCGCAAATCCTCTTCTGCCAAAATCTGCTCTTCCTGCCACTCTTTTTCTGTCTCAGGCAAAAAGCTTTTTTCAAATGCCCTGCGATGGATTTCCTTTGAAAATTCTTCCGGTGAAAGGCCAATACTTTCCGCTAAGTTGGGAAGATCCAGCTCCTTTTCAAAGCAGACACAGGATTCCCGCATGCCCAAATCCGCTTCCACCGTTCGTTTGGCATAAGGTTCCTGAATTCCTACCTTTTTTGCACCTTCATATTCCGGATTCAAACTGTAAGAATATACATCTGTGGTTGCACCTCCGATATCCGTAATCATAAGTTCTCCCCAACCCGGAGTCTTTTCTGTACCCTTACTCAGTAATTCACCTGCTGCCAATACCGCTGCAGGAGTCGGCATGAGAACACCTTCCAAATCTTTTTTCACTGTTTCCAAGCCCTTCATATTAACAATTCTTTCCATAAATAGATGGCGAATCAATTTTTGAGCTGGTTCTACTCGAAGTTGTCCCACCTTAGGAAGAATATTTTCCACTAGAAAACATTCCTTCCTATGACTCTTCATGAGCCACTGCAC
>CAVBGA010000204.1:0-11249 GCA_963594675.1 Lachnospiraceae bacterium | reverse complement strand
CTAGTATGGGACTTTTATCTGGATTAGCCCAGGCTGCGGAAAGTGAGAATCCTGACGAAATCCTGCGGCAATTCATAAGAAATGAATTGCAAAATTCCGTGGATTCCCATTCTTCTTTTGAAGAATCCGATCGTAAATTAGTTTCTAAGGTAAAGGAGTTAGATGAAGCTCTCACAAAGCTGGAAAAGGATTTGGGAAGAAAGGTATTTCCTGAGGAAATTGCAGCGGAGATGGATATTACCGAGGAAGAAGTTCGAGAAATCATTAAATTAACAGGTGAAGAATTGGATGACGCTGAATAATTGTTCTGCCGGCATTCACAAGATTTTACCATGTATAAAGATAGGACCGAGAGAAAAGAAGAGGATCCCCCTTCTTTTCTCTCGGTCCTTTTTTCTTTACATTAATCCAGTAAGGTCGGAAAAGAATTTTGGATAGGAGATGGAGACACAGCTGTCCTCTAAAATCGTTGTTACTCCATCAGCAGCCAGACCTGCAATAGCAAAGGACATTGCAATGCGATGATCCAGGTGACTGTCAATCTCTGCTCCGTGAAGGGCTTTTCCGCCCTCGATAATCATTCCATCCTCAGTTTCTGTAATGGATGCCCCCATTTTGCTCAGTTCTTCTACCATTACTCGAATCCGATTGGATTCCTTTACTTTCAGTTCCTGAGCATCTTTGATGACGGTGGTCCCCTGGGCGTAAGCTGCCATAATGGCAATGATAGGAATCTCATCAATCAAAGTAGGGATGATGGCGCCCCCTACTGTGGTAGCCTTGAGATTGCAGGAACGAACCAAAAGGTCTGCTACCGCCTCGCCCCCTTCTTCTCTTTGATTGAGTAGCTGAATGTTGCCTCCCATTTGACGGGCTACTTCCAAAATACCGGCTCGGGTAGGGTTAATCCCTACATTTTTAATGAGAACTTCAGAGCCAGGGACGATCATTGCTGCCGCTATAAAATAGGCAGCGGAAGAGATATCGCCAGGAACGGCAATTTTACTTCCCACAAGACAGGGATCTGGTTTTACGGAAGCGGTCACACCTTCTGAGGATATTTCAGCGCCAAAGTGTCCTAACATCAGTTCTGTATGATTACGTGACAAATAGGGCTCTGTGACAGAGGTGGGAGCGTCCGCATAGAGTCCTGCGAGAAGGACGCAGGATTTTACCTGAGCAGAGGCAACCGGTGACATATAATGAATGCCTTTCAGAGCGTGTCCATGAATAGCCAATGGTGCACAGTCATTGCCTTTGATACTTTGTATGTCCGCCCCCATCATGGTCAGAGGGGTGATAATGCGCTTCATGGGACGGGTTTGTATGGAAGCATCTCCGTTTAATTCACAGGAAAAGTTCTGACCGCTTAAGATTCCAGAAATCAAGCGGGTAGTGGTTCCGCTATTGCCGGTATCCAGAACTTCTGTTGGGGTCTGTAGTCCGTGGAGTCCACGACCATGAACCAGAACATGGGTGTCATCAATGTCAATACCAACCCCCATTTTGCGGAAACAGGAAATAGTGGAAATACAGTCGGCACCATTTAGAAAACCGCTGATTTCTGTCAATCCCTGAGAAATAGAACCAAACATGACGGCTCTATGGGAAATAGATTTATCGCCGGGAATTAAGACTTCTCCTTTTAAAGCCTTGCTTCTTGTGATTTCCATAAGAAACTCCTATCTTTTATGTATTTTATAATTTCTGTCGGTAAGTACTTTTTCAGCAGTAGCGCAGGCTTCCTCTTCATAGAACTCGATGTGCAGAACACCTTCGCCAAACTCTCTATTATGGACAATGCCGATATTTTTAATACTAACATTGTTCATGGCCAGCATAGTTGCTACAGTGGCAATTCCGCCTGCTTCGTCATAAATATCGCAATAGAAATCGTACATAGCATGGCCACTTTTTGAAGAAGAGGCAGGCATGGAATTGCGATATTCTCTTGCATTGGCAAAAAGCGAATAGATGTCGTCAGCTTCTTTTTCATCAATCCAGCATCTGGCTTTTACTAAAAGTCGGATGTAGAGATCCAATACCTTGGAAATCTGTTCTCTGTTTTCCATACATATAGGCTGCCACATATCCGGTGAGGAAGAGGCGATTCTGGTAATGTCCTTAAAACCACCTGCAGCTACCATACGCATGCGCTGGTCAGGTGTATCGATGTCATGTACCAGATTTACCAAGGAGGAGGCAACGATGTGAGGAAGATGGCTGATAGCAGCCGTAATGAAGTCATGTTCCTCATATGTTAATACCATGGGTATTGATCCTAAAGACTGAATGAGATCAATAAAATCACTAAGTTGAGTTACATTAATCTCGCCACCTGGGGTAATCAGATAGTAGGCATTTTCAATCAGATAATCAGTGGAATTTTGTACACCGGTTTTTTCAGATCCCGCCATGGGATGCCCGCCGATAAAGTTTTTGTCTAGACCCAACTGGGTTACCATTTTATGAATCTCGCCTTTTACACTTCCTACATCGGTAATGATCGTGTTTTCAGAAATAATGTCCTTTAAAAAGCTGAGATAACTGATATTAGTGGAGACTGGTGCACATAAAAAGATATAGTCGCATTGACCGAATCTAGGATCGTACTGGGAAAATGCTTCGTCAATAATCTGTTGGGATTTGGCATATTCCAAGGTTTCCTGGGTATGGGTATAAGCGGCAATCCAAATATCAGGGTGAAATTTCTTTAAAGATCGGGCGATAGAGCCACCGATCAATCCCAAGCCGATAAAACCGACTTTTTTTTGCCTCTTTGTCCCAGAAAATCCAAGAGAGGCAGATTCTGCAGGTGTTGCCATAGTTTTGTTTCCTTTCCTATTTTTAGTGTTGGGAGCAAAAGCTATTTGTCCCCAACGGAACTCTACTATTTTAATGGAAATCTTTAGAAAAGTCAACGGAGCTCCCAGGGAACTTTCTGAATATGTTGTATATATTTCATAAAAAGCTTGAAATTATTTGAAATTTTTAGTAAAATATAACCATAATAATTATCGGGAGGTAACAATATGGAAGTATACAGATCAGGCCGAATTAGGAACGTCGTTTTACTTGGACATGGAGGATCGGGAAAGACTACATTGGCAGAGTCTATGGCATATCTGGCTGGTGTAACGAATCGACTGGGCAAAGTTTCCGATGGTAACACAATCAGTGATTATGATAAAGAAGAGATCAAAAGACAGTTTTCTATTTCTACATCTATCGTTCCACTTGAGTGGGAAAAAGTAAAGATCAACCTGCTGGACACTCCCGGATTTTTTGACTTCTCCGGTGAAGTGGAGGAGGCAGTGGCAGCAGCTGACGCAGCTGTTATCGTTGTATCCGGAAAAGCAGGAGTTCAGGTAGGTACACAGAGGGCATGGGACCTTTGTGAGAAGTATAAACTCCCGAGAATGTTTTTTGTAACAGAGATGGATATTGATAATGTCAGCTATCGTAAGGTTGTAGAAGATTTGATTGAGCTTTATGGCAAGAAGGTTACGCCGCTTTTCATGCCTATCCGTGAAGATGAAAAGTTTGTGGGCTATGTAAATGTTGTTAAGAATAAGGCTCGCCGCTATATAGATAGGGATCAGAAGGTAGAGTGTGAGATTCCTGAGTATTCCAAGGAATATCTGGACAAGTATAGAGAGTTGCTTCTTGAGGCAGTAGCTGAGACCAGTGAAGAATTTATGGATCGTTATTTTAACGGAGAAGAGTTCTCTTATCCGGAGATTGCATCAGCTCTTTCTATCAACGTGCATGATGGAAGTCTTGTTCCGGTACTGGGTGGTTCACCGGTAAATCTTCAGGGTGTACCGAATTTGATGACAGATATTTGTGGATATTTCCCCAGTCCCAATGAGAGGGAGCGGGCAGGTATCGATAAGGCTACCAGTGAAATTTATGAAGCAAATTATGATTTCGCCAAAGCAAAATCAGCAGTAGTATTTAAAACGATAGTAGACCCCTTCATTGGAAAGTATTCTCTTATTAAAGTTTGCTCTGGTGTTCTTAAGACCAATGACACTCTTTACAATGTAGATACAGAGAAGGAAGAGAAAATAGGAAAGCTCTATGTTCTTGTGGGCAATAAGCCGGAAGAGGTAGAGGAACTGCATGCAGGTGATATCGGTGCTTTGGCTAAATTGGAGGCAAAGACTGGTGATTCTCTGGCTACAAAGGCACATCCCATTATGTATGGCAAACCGGATATTTCTATTCCTTATACTTATAAGAAGATTACTTCTTCCAATAAGAGTGACGTGGATAAACTGGCTCAGGCCCTAGCAAAGATGCAGCAGGAAGATCTCACCATTAAGATGGTCAATGATACAGCAAATCGTCAGACCCTTCTCTATGGTCTGGGAGATCAGCAGTTGGATATTGTTGTCAGCAAGCTGGAGGAGCGTTATAAAGTAAAAGTAGAATTGTCCAAGCCTAAGGTTGCTTTCCGAGAAACCATTCGTAAGACGGCTGACGTAGATTCTAAGTACAAGAAGCAGTCTGGCGGCCATGGACAGTATGGACATGTTAAGATGAAATTTGAACCCTCAGGGGATTTGACGGTTCCTTATGAATTTGAACAGGTTGTTGTGGGCGGAGCAGTGCCCAAGAATTATTTCCCAGCTGTGAAAAAGGTATGCAGGAATCTGTTCTCAAGGGTCCCCTTGCAGGATATCCGGTAGTTGGTGTGAAAGCTACCCTGTATGATGGATCTTATCATCCGGTAGATTCCTCGGAGATGGCCTTCAAGACAGCATCGATTCAGGCCTTCAAGAAAGGCTTTATGGAGGCATCACCTGTTCTCCTGGAGCCCATCGTTAGCATGAAGATCACAGTTCCTGATAAATACACAGGAGACGTTATGGGTGATCTGAATAAGAGAAGAGGACGAGTATTAGGAATGAATCCGGACAATTCAGGCAAACAGGTTATCGAAGCAGATGTACCGCAGCTTGAGATTTATGGTTATTCTACCCAGCTTCGCTCCATGACTGGTGGAAGCGGAATCTTCTCCTATGAGTTCGCTCGCTATGAGCAGGCTCCAATGGATGTTCAGCAGAGAGAAATTGAAGCCAATAGTAACGCAGAGGAATAGTAGCTAAATAAACCTCCTGCTATTGACAAATTTCTGTCCTGACAGTAAAATTATTGAGAGAAAAAAGCGCCCTGCACCGCAAGGTACAGGGCGTTTCAAGGTTTGGCCTCAAATTTCCTTATAGGATGGATGATATAAATAAATTGCTGAACCAATAAAGGCTTTATATACAGGAGGTTAAAAATGAGCACACCTTACAATCACAAAGCGGTTGAGGAAAAGTGGCGTAAAAACTGGGAAGCAAATCCAGTAAACGTTGATGATGGAAAGAAAGAAAAGTATTACTGCTTGGATATGTTCCCTTATCCCTCAGGTAATGGTCTTCATGTAGGACATTGGAGAGGATATGTTATTTCAGATGTATGGAGCAGATATAAGATGCTTCAGGGCTATTATCTGATTCATCCCATGGGTTGGGATGCGTTTGGTCTTCCTGCAGAGAACTATGCTATTAAGATGGGGGTTCACCCGGCTAAGTCCACTGCAGAGAATATAGCAAATATTAAGAGACAGATTAATGATATCGCAGCTATTTACGACTGGGATAGAGAGGTCAATACTACAGATCCAGCCTTTTATAAATGGACCCAGTGGATTTTTGTAAAAATGTTCAAGGAAGGTCTTGCTTATGAGAAGGAATTCCCTATTAACTGGTGTCCTTCCTGTAAAACTGGTCTTGCAAATGAAGAGGTTGTTGGTGGCAAATGCGAGCGCTGCGGCTCTGAGGTAACAAAGAAGAACCTTCGCCAGTGGATGCTTCGTATTACCAAATATGCAGATCGTCTTCTTAATGATCTGGATAAATTGGATTGGCCGGAAAAGGTTAAGAAGATGCAGACCGATTGGATTGGAAAATCCTATGGTGCCGAGGTAGATTTCCAGGTGGATGGACGTGAGGAGAAAATCACTGTTTATACCACAAGACCGGATACTCTTTATGGAGCTACCTTTATGGTGCTGGCTCCTGAGCATGAACTTGCTGCATCACTTGCCACAGAGGATAAGAAGGAAGAAGTTGAGAAGTATATCTATGATGCTTCTATGAAGTCCAATGTAGACCGTCTTCAGGACAAAGAAAAAACAGGTGTGTTTACCGGAAGTTATGCCATCAATCCTTTGAATGGGGCTAAGACACCGATTTGGTTGTCTGATTATGTATTGGCAGATTATGGAACTGGTGCCATTATGTGTGTACCGGCTCATGACGACCGTGATTTTGAATTCGCAACAAAATTCAATATTCCTATTATTCAGGTTATTGCTAAGGATGGCAAGGCCATTGAGAATATGACAGAGGCTTATACTGAGGCAGCAGGAATCATGATCAATTCCGGAGAGTGGAATGGTATGGAGTCTGCAGTTCTCAAGAAAGAAGCTCCTCATATTATCGAGGAGAGAGGTCTTGGCCGTGCTACAGTGAATTATAAGCTCCGTGACTGGGTATTCTCCAGACAGCGTTATTGGGGTGAGCCAATCCCAATCATTCATTGCCCTTCTTGTGGCAATGTGCCTGTACCGGAGGAAGAATTGCCTCTTGAGCTTCCGGATGTTGAGTCCTATGAGCCTACGGGAACGGGAGAATCACCTCTTGCAGCCATTGATGAGTGGGTAAATTGCAAGTGTCCACAGTGTGGAGCTGCTTCCAAGCGTGAGACTAATACCATGCCGCAGTGGGCTGGATCTTCCTGGTATTTCCTTCGTTATGTAGATAATAAGAACGATAAGGAATTGGTATCCAAAGAAAAAGCAGACAAGTATCTGCCAGTAGATATGTATATTGGTGGTGTAGAGCATGCAGTGCTTCACTTGCTCTATTCCAGATTCTATACCAAGTTCCTTTACGATATTGGTGTTGTTGGATTTGATGAGCCATTTAAAAAGCTTTTCAATCAGGGTATGATTACCGGTAAGAATGGTATCAAGATGAGTAAGTCAAAGGGAAATGTAGTATCTCCTGATGATTTGGTAAGAGATTATGGATGCGACGCTCTTCGTCTCTATGAACTTTTTGTTGGACCGCCAGAATTGGATGCTGAGTGGGATGACAGAGGAATTGATGGTGTATACCGTTTCCTGAAACGTTTCTGGAAGCTGGCTACCGACAGCGTAGAGGCAAATGTTAAGGCGAATAAAGAAATGATTCGTCTCCGTCATAGTCTGATTCATGATGTTACTCAGAGACTGGAAGGTTTCAGCTTGAATACCGTAATCTCCGCATTCATGGAGTACAATAATAAGCTGACAGAGATCGCAAAGAAGGAAGGCGGAATTGATAAGGAAACCATCGAGACCTTTATTATCCTTCTGGCACCTTTTGCTCCTCATATTGCTGAGGAACTTTGGGAAATCTGCGGACATGACAGCTCCGTATTCAAAAATACATGGCCTAAGCATGATGAGGAGGCTATGAAGAATGATGAGATTAAGGTTCCAGTTCAGATTAATGGTAAGACCAAAACTGTATTGTCCCTGCCGGCAGATGTGAGCAAGGATGATGCTATTGCAGCAGCAAAAGAGGCAGTTGCAGGTAAGATTACTGGTACAATTGTTAAAGAGATTTATGTACCAGGTAAGATTATCAATATTGTGCAGAAATAGTATATAGATAAGTAGATGAAAGGCATGCTCCTGGGGGTGACATGCCTTTTTTCTGTACACATGTAAGGAATTGGGGTTAACAGATTTGTCCCTAGGTTTGACTTTTCATTTTCCCTATGTTATTATTCTTCGTTAGTAAATGCTAACAAAACAACAGGAGACAATGATTTATGAGTTTAAAAAAAATCGCAGTACTGCTGGGACTTTCTTCCCTTCTTTTGCTTCAGGGATGTTCCGCAGGAAGTTCATCCAATACAGCTACAGAAGATTCGGCAAATAGCAGTGATTCTAAGGAAGATTCATCGGAGAGTAGCGAATCAGAGAGCAATAGTTCTGAGGATAGTAGCTTATCGGACAGCGGCGAAGAAGAGTCGGCTTCTCAGGAAGTTTTTGCAATGGATACCGTAATGACAGTAACTGCTTATGGAGATAATAAAGACCAGGCAGTGGAAGACGCTGTGACAGAGATCAATCGTTTGGATAGTTTGCTTTCTACAGGAAATGAATCCAGTGAGATTGCTCAGATTAATGCCAATGGAGGTGGCACCCTTTCTGAAGATGGTGCCTATCTTATGAAGAAATCGATTCAATTAAACCAGGATACAGACGAACTTTTTGATGTGGCGATTTACCCGCTGATGCAGGAGTGGGGATTTACTTCCGGCAATTATAAGGTTCCGGATGACAGCACGATTCAGAATCTGTTGACACTTACAGACGCATCCAATATAGAATATGATGAGTCGACTTCCACCGTTTCCTTCAAAAAAGAAGGAATGGCCATAGATTTTGGTGGTATTGCTAAGGGATATACTTCCAGCAAAATTATGGATATTTATAAGGAAGATGGCATCACCAGCGGTCTGGTAAATCTTGGAGGAAACGTACAGGTGTTGGGAAGTAAGACAGATGGCAGTGATTGGAGAGTTGCTATTCAAAGCCCTGATGATTCAGAGGATATGTTGGGAGTTCTTTCCGTAAGCGATTGTGCAGTGATTACTTCCGGTGGATACGAACGCTATTTTGAAGAAGATGGCAAGACTTATCATCATATTATCGACCCTAGAACCGGTTATCCAGCGGATAGTGGTTTAATTTCTACCACCGTTATTAGTCAGGATGGAACCTTGGCGGATGGCTTGTCTACATCACTATTTATTATGGGAAAAGATAAAGCCATTGAGTTTTGGAGAGAACATAGTGATGAATTCCAGGCAGTGCTCTGTGATGAAAATAATACCCTTTGGGTAACGGAAGGAATTGCAGATTCCTTCACTTCAGACTATGATATTCAGGTGATTTCCCTGAGTGAATAAGGCTTAACTCAGTGGGAGAAATCCCCACCTCTAAGTAAAAAAGGACCATTACCAAGTTTGCAATGATCAAATTTTGGTAATGATCCTTTTTTGTATTATTTATTATGTACTTTATTAGCTCTGTTTGCACGACGCATTCTGCTTCTCTTATTTAGTTGGCTGAAGGTTCTTTGAAGGAATTCCACGAAAATGCTGAGATAGCGAAGTACCGGCTCAGTGCACAAGGCAAAGATAACCAAGAGCATTCCGCATTTTAGGGATACCATAGTGATATGGAACCACCAGTTAACAAAGAAGATACAGAAGAGAATGCTGATGAGCATAGCAAACCATATGGCTGTCCGCAAGCGATTCAGCGGTCGACAGATCTTATAGAGAATCATAAGACCTACGGTAGCCATCAAAAGGGTGGATGCAACAGAGATATCCTGAGAATCTACCCCAAATACCTGACCAAAGACAACCAAGGAGCTGACAATCAAAAAGTCAGTCAAGCCCGCTGGTAAGGCCTTAACCATAACGTTGGTCATAAAGTGTCCCTTGATGATATTTTTATTGGATTCCAATGCAAGTAAGAAGCCGGGAACACCGATGGTAAAAGTAGAAATCAAGGAAATCTGGGATGGCTTCAGGGGGTACTCGAACATAAAGAGAATGGAAAACAGCGACATCAGGAAAGAGAAAATATTCTTTACCAAAAAGAGGCTGGCAGATCTCTGTATGTTATTAACTACCTGGCGTCCCTCCAAAACTACGGAAGGCATACAGCTAAAATCCGATTCCAAAAGCACAAGCTGAGAAGCCTGGGCTGCGGCATCACTTCCGGATGCCATGGCAATACTACAGTCTGCATCTTTTAAAGCCAAAACATCATTGACACCGTCACCCGTCATGGCAACGGTCTTTTTATTGGCCTTTAAGGCTTTAACAAATTGACGTTTTTGATTCGGCGTTACCCGGCCAAAAACCGTATATTTCATTACAGCTGTTTCAATATCCTCGTCAGAGAGGGTGGAGGCATCCACATAATTGTGGGCATCCTTGATTCCGGCTTCTCCTGCAACTTTTGCAACCGTTACGGGATTATCTCCGGAAATAACCTTGATGGCAACACCCTGATCAGCGAAATATTTGAAGGTATTCGGTGCTTCCTTACGAATCGGGTTGGTAAGAAGAATGAGGGCATAGGGATCCACATCTTTTGTCAAGGCTTTTCCGTCAATGCTTCCCTTGTATTCACCAAATACCAGAACACGATAGCCATCTGCACCATAGCCTTCGATGGTATTTTTATATTTTTCATAATCCTGACGTAGGATGAATTCCGGGGCTCCGATTACATAGGATTCAATGCCAAAGCTGGCACTGGAGTATTTGTAGGCGGAGGAGAAGGAAGTCGTAGCGGTAGGAGTCCGCCCGGCACCCTCTTTAAAATAATTTTTCATAGCAGCCATGGTAATATTATCCTGGGACATGGCGGCCACAAAATCCCCTAAAAGCTCCTCGAGGGAAAACCCTCCGGCGGTTTTTGTAAATCCATTTAATGGAACAACATTTTCTACCTGCATGGTATTTTCTGTGATGGTTCCAGTCTTATCTACACAAAGCACATCCACACGGGCCAGGGTTTCGATACATTTCATGTCATGGACCAGAACCTTCTTCTGAGCCAGGGAAACCACACTCTTGGCCAGAGCGATACTGGTTAAGAGGTAGAGACCTTCAGGAATCATACCGATAACGGCAGCTACAGTAGAAGAAATAGCGGACTGGAAGTCCGATTTTGCAAATAGAAGCTGCTGTACTAAAAGTACCAGGGCAATAGGGATGATAATAATACCAATTACCAAAACCAAGCGGTCTAAGGAGCGGATCATTTCTGATTGTTCTCCCTGTTTGGAGGCCTTGGCCTCCAGAGTCAGCTTGGAAATATAGGAATCGGCTCCTACCTTCTGCAGTCTGGCCCGACATTTTCCAGAAACAATAAAACTGCCGGAAAGGAGGGAATCTCCGGATTTTTTTGTGATTTCATCAGATTCACCGGTAATTAGAGATTCGTTTACCTGCACTTCGCCTCCTACAACGGAAGCATCGGCAGGAATCTGATCTCCAGCTTTGAATATGACGATATCATCCAAAACCAATTTATCTGCGGCGATTACCTTTTCTTCGCCATCCCGGAGAACTTTGGCTTTGGGTGCATTTAACACGCTTAACTTATCCAAGGT
>CAVBGA010000203.1:0-5175 GCA_963594675.1 Lachnospiraceae bacterium | reverse complement strand
TCGCAGATACTATGCGGATCGGCATGTAATGGAACGTCGTATAGAAAAAATAGGGACAGATTATGGCGAAATTCGCATAAAAGTATGTCGATGGAAATCGATTATGAGGACTTATCCGGAATATGAGGATGTTAAGACCTGCGCCATAAAAAGTGGGAAAAGCTTTCGAGAGTTGTATGAATTTGCCAGAAAAGCGGGAGAGAGCAGCTTTACAAATGTATAGAAGAAATTTTGTAACTACTGTCAAGAAAAAACACTTGACAGCGAATCTCCTTTCGTGTATTATGGCAAAGGTGATAACTGATGAATGAAATTATCGAGAATGCATTGCTGTTTGATTTCTACGGTGAACTGTTGACCAAGCATCAGCGACAGGTATATGAGGCTGTAGTTATGAATGATTATTCTTACAGTGAAGTGGCGGAAGAACTGGGAATCAGCAGACAGGGTGTGCACGATCTGGTGAAAAGATCGGGCAATATACTCCATGAATATGAATCTAAACTTCATCTGGTAGAGAGATTTGTTAAAATCCGTGATAAAGTAGATGAGATTCGACAGCTTGCAGGTAACAGCGAACAGGAAAGTAAAGAGTCACTGATACAGAAGATTGAGGATATTTCCTCAGATATTCTGGAGGAATTATAAATATGGCATTTGAGAGTTTATCAGATAAACTGCAGGACGTATTTAAAAAATTGCGCAGCAAAGGAAAGCTGACAGAAGATGATGTTAAGACAGCTTTGAAAGAAGTAAAACTGGCATTGTTGGAGGCAGATGTTAACTTTAAGGTTGTGAAGCAGTTTACTAAGTCCGTGCAGGAACGGGCAGTTGGCCAGGATGTTATGAATGGTCTGAATCCCGGGCAGATGGTAATCAAGATCGTTAATGAAGAACTGGTGTCCTTAATGGGTAGTGAAACATGTGAGCTTCCTATTAAAGCCGGCAATAATATGACGATTCTTATGATGGCCGGCCTACAGGGTGCAGGTAAAACGACCACTGCAGCCAAACTTGCCGGAAAGCTCAAGTCAAAGGGAAAACATCCTTTACTGGTAGCTTGTGATGTGTATCGTCCGGCAGCAATTAAACAGCTCCAGATCAATGGTGAAAAGCAGGGGGTTGAGGTCTTCTCTATGGGGGACAAGATCAGTCCGGTAGATATTGCAAAAGCCGCTGTGGAGCATGCAAAAAAGAACGGGTTGAATCTGGTAATCCTTGATACAGCAGGTCGACTTCATGTAGATGAAGATATGATGAATGAACTTGCTAGAATAAAGGAAGAACTTGAGGTTGACTGTACTATTCTTACGGTGGATGCGATGACAGGTCAGGATGCAGTAAATGTAGCAAAGACCTTCAATGACAGAATTGGAATTGATGGAGTCATTCTTACCAAGTTGGATGGTGATACCCGAGGCGGTGCCGCTCTTTCCATAAGAGCAGTTTGTGGCAAGCCAATCTTCTATGTAGGTATGGGTGAAAAACTTTCAGATTTGGAACAGTTCTATCCGGATCGAATGGCGTCCAGAATCCTAGGCATGGGTGATGTGATGAGTCTTATTGAGAAGGCTCAGGAGAACATTGACGAGGATAAAGCTCGTGCCATGGAAGAGAAAATGAAGAAAGCCCAATTCGGTTTTGATGATTACCTTGAGAGTATGAATCAGATGAAGAATATGGGAGGAATTTCCAGCGTTCTTAATATGTTGCCTGGTATGGGTGGCAAGATGAAGGATTTGGAAGGTATGATTGATGAGAAAGATTTGGCGAGAAAAGAAGCCATGATTCTTTCTATGACCCCCAAAGAGAGATCGAATCCTGAGATTTTGAATCTGAAAAGAAAGCAAAGAATTGCAAAGGGTGCCGGGGTTGATATTGCAGAAGTCAACCGTTTGGTGAAACAGTTTGATCAGGCGCGCAAAATGATGAAACAGATGCCGGGAATGATGGGTGGTAAATCAGGTAGAAGAGGAAAGTTTAAACTTCCTTTCTAACATATATCTTATTAACTTAAATTTTATGGAGGTGAATGTAATGGCAGTAAAAATTAGATTAAGAAGAATGGGACAGAAAAAAGCTCCTTTTTATAGAATTATTGTAGCTGATTCCAGATCTCCGAGAGATGGTAGATTCATCGAGGAAATTGGAACATACGATCCGAATCAGGATCCCAGCTCATATAATATCGATGAGGAAGCTGCTAAAAAGTGGCTGAACAACGGCGCACAGCCTACAGAGGTAGTTGGCAAACTGTTTAAGGCAGCCGGCATCGAAAAATAATGGATTGAGCTGCTTCCTGTGTTTACGGGAAGGGAGGAATGTCAATGAAAGAATTAGTTGAAGTAATTGCAAAAGCCTTGGTGGAACATCCTGAGGAAGTTGCAGTCACAGAAAAAGAGGAAGAACATACTATTGTAGTGGAGTTGAAAGTTGCTCCTTCTGATATGGGAAAAGTGATTGGACGTCAGGGAAGAATTGCAAAAGCACTTCGTACCGTTGTCAAATCAGCTTCTTCTAAATGCGACAAAAAGGTCATTGTTGACATTATGTAAGACAATATACAGCAGGCAATCCTTAGGGACTGTCTGCTGTGTTTTTATGGAGGTTTGATGGAAAAGCTGCTTCAAGTGGGTGTTATCACGTCAACCCATGGACTAAAAGGTGAGATGAAGGTGTTCCCTACAACTGATGATCCTTTGCGTTTTAAAGAACTTAAAACCGCCTTGCTGGGTACTGAGAAAGATCATATTCCAGTTACGGTGGAGAGGGTAAAGTTTTTTAAACAATTTGTGATTTTAAAACTGAAAGATTTTGATCGAATTGAGGATGTAGAGAATTTTAGGAGAAAAAGTCTCTTTGTAACCAGAGAACAAGCAGTCCCCCTTGAGGACAATGAATATTTCATTGCCGATCTTATTGGTATGGAAGTATTTCTGGAGGATGGCAGTACATTTGGTAAAATCCGAGATGTTTTGCAGACAGGTGCCAATGATGTGTATGTTATTGATAGCTGTGAACATGGAGAAGTGCTTCTTCCAGCGATTCATCAGTGTGTGATTGCGGTGAATGTAGAAGAAGAAAAAATGGTAATCCATTTGTTGGATGGTCTGATCGGAGAGTGATGGAATGAATTTTCATGTATTGACACTTTTTCCGGAAATGGTTTATGATGGCCTGCATACCAGTATTATCGGAAGAGCTATGGAACAGGGCTACTTAAGTCTTGATTGCATTAATATCAGAGATTATGCCGGAAACAAACATATGAAGGTAGATGATTACCCTTATGGTGGTGGCGCTGGTATGGTTATGCAGGCAGAGCCCGTATATCAGGCTTGTATGGCGGCGAAAGCAAAAACTTCCGGAAGCCCCAGGGTGATTTATCTTACTCCTCAAGGAAGTGTTTTCAATCAAAAAATGGCAGAGGAATTTGCCAAAGAAGAAGATTTGATTTTCTTATGTGGTCATTATGAAGGAATTGATGAGCGGGTGCTCGAGGAAATTGTAACAGATAATGTATCCATTGGAGATTATGTGCTGACAGGAGGGGAGCTTCCTGCCATGGTAATGATTGATACCATTTCCCGATTGATTCCTGGGGTTTTAAATAATGATGAATCAGCTCAGACAGAATCTTTTCAGGGGAATCTTCTGGAATATCCTCAATATTCCCGACCGGCAGTGTGGAGAGGAAAAGAGGTTCCAGCAGTACTTTTATCAGGGCATCATAAGAATATTGAGAAATGGAGATACGAACAGTCTCTTGCCAGAACCAAAGAAAGACGGCCGGATCTTCTTGAGGACTAATGGTTAGCAAGGAAGGCCAAAGACGAATATTTACAATTAATTATCAATATAACTTGCAATTATTCCGTGTATCATGTATAATGAAACTTGTTGTAATTAAAGATGGTCCGCTTTTACAATTTGTATTATGAACATCCAAAAAAAGGAGAACTATATAATGAACGAAATTATCAAAAACATTGAAGCTGCACAGCTCAAACAGGAAATCACAGAATTTCATGTTGGTGATACCATCAAGGTTCACGCAAGAATCAAAGAGGGTAACCGTGAGAGAATTCAGATCTTTGAGGGCGTTGTTCTGAAACGTCAGGGTGGAAGCAATCGTGAGACTTTCACTGTAAGAAAGAATTCCAACGGTATCGGCGTAGAGAAGACATGGCCGCTTCATTCCCCGAACGTTGTAAAGATTGAAGTAGTTAGACGCGGTAAAGTAAGACGTGCGAAACTGAACTACCTCAGAGATCGTGTCGGTAAAGCTGCCAAAGTTAAAGAGCTTGTAAAATAATTTTGTAAAGCTGGGCTGTTGTACGGAAGATTTCAGTACAACGGCCCTTTTTACTACAAATAAGCCTCTCGAGGGCTTAAAAGGAATTGCCTATGGGATTTAAGATTGAGTATTTAAAAAGTTATTTCGCACAGGTAAGGGTTAAAAAAATAAGGTCCTGGGTGATTGAAATCGTAATCACAATTGTTTTGGCAGCGATTTTGTCTCTGTCCTTTTGTCAAACGGTTGCACTTCAGGAAAGTTCAATGGATCCAACATTTTGTGCCGGTGAAAAACTTCTTGTTAACCGGTTATCTTATAAGATTGGATCGCCACAGAGGGGAGATGTGATTGCTTTTCGTATTAGCAGTGATAAGAAGGGAAGCACTCATATCAAGAGAGTGATCGGAGTACCAGGGGATACCATTCAGATTCAGGATGGTAAGATTCTGATCAATGGAAAACAATATGTGGAAGAGAGGGATCTTCCTTCTATTGTAAATCCAGGTATCGCTGAGGAAGAGATCACATTGGATAAAGACGAGTATTTCGTATTGGGGGATAATCGAAATAGCAGTGAAGATAGTCGTTTTGCAGATATCGGTAATGTGAAGAAGGATAATATTATCGGTAAAATATGGTTTGTGATTTCACCCATGAATAAGATTGGACTCGTTAAAGATTAAAACGGAGGTAAACAGATGGATTTCCAATGGTATCCAGGACACATGACGAAAGCCAGAAGAATGATGCAGGAGAATATGAAGCTCATTAATCTGGTAATTGAACTTGTAGATGCTAGAATCCCTCTTTCCAGCAGGAATCCGGATATCGATGAGCTGGGAAAAGGAAAAGCAAGGTTGATTCTTTTAAATAAAGCC
>CAVBGA010000202.1:0-14967 GCA_963594675.1 Lachnospiraceae bacterium | reverse complement strand
TCGGATGGCAAGGTCACTAGTGATTTTGCGGTCAGTTAGACTTGCGATAACACTTCTGTCGTACAGATCAATAATAGTGCAGTTGTAGCATTTTTCACCGTTTTTTAAATAGAGATAAGTAAAATCTGTGCACCATTTTTGATTGATCTTAGCGGCTGTAAAATTTTGCCTGATTTTGTTCTCGAAAATTCGATGAGGTTTCCCTTTCCTATAATCAGGCCGTTTCCCCCGGGTTATTGAATGAAGTCCAAGTTCTTTATTCATATAGTTATGGATTGTCAGATTGCTTCGGATAATTCCATCATTCTCCAGATAAAGCTTAACCATGCGATATCCCACTACGCCATTATGATCATGATAGATTTTATTGATTTTCTCTTTTATGATCTTTTTCTCATTCTGATAAGCGGCTTTTCTCTGCTTACGATAGTTGTAATAAGCGTTTGGATAAATCTTTAGCCTTCTCAAAAGCCAACGCAGGCCAAATAGCTCTCTATATTCATCAATAAATCGATATGCCGTTAGTCGATTTCCTTCGCAAAGAATGCCGCTGCTTTTTTTAAGAAAAGATTTTCTTTTTTTGCTGCTTCTAATTCTTTTCGAAGACGAGCATTCTCCTTCATAATTTCTGCTTCATTTTTGATAGTTGGATTGTTAACGGCTTTGTTTTGGCATTCTTCACTAAATTCCTTACACCACTTAGAAATGCTAGCCCTAGATACGCCATATTCGTCAGTGATGCTTTTCATTGTACGTCCCTGCTCCATATGAAGCCGAACGATATTTTTCCTAAAATCTGGTGTGTAATTTTTGGGCATAATAAGTACTCCTTTTCTTGTATTGTATCTTATTAGCCACTCCTGTTACAACTTTAGCTTATCACTTCAAATCATACATATCAGATTATGATCCCTAGGAATCTCGATGCTTTTCTATTTACCTATTTCAAAAAGCAGAGAGATAGACCGACAAGAGCAAGGGTCATTATATTTTATAATGGAGTCGATGAACTGCCGGAACAGAAGATTCTAACCTTATCTGCTTTATACGAGAAAACGGCCTTAGAAGGAGTGGAAGCTGATTTAGGAATCCTGGCAGAATTTCTAAGCAGAAATAAAACGGAGGCGAAAAAAGTGAGTATCTACGAGTACGATGAAGAGAAGCATATGCGGATGGAGCGGGAAGCCTCTTTTGAAGATGGGCTAAGACAGGGTGAAGAGAGAGGCCTAAAGAAAGGTCAGGAACTCAAATTGTTCCAAATAATTGAAAAGAAACTTGCTAAAGGCAAACCAATCCCCCAGATAGCCGAAGAGTTGGAAGAATCTGTAGACCTTATTGAGAAGCTAATAAACGAAAAAGACAACTAAAATCCTTACCGGGGCACAACTTAGGCAGGACATTAAACAAAATGTCCTGCCTTAACTGTCTTTATTATGCACTCTTAATGATGATGTCCACCACAATTATGGGCATCTTTCGAATACTGAAGTTTTCCAGCAAGATATGCCTGCACTGCTTCATCTGCATCCCCAGTTACATTGGCACAAACTTCTATACCTGCTGCCTCCAATGCATTCAGCATTCCCATGCCAAGTCCACCGCAAATAGCAACATTCACATGGTTTTCTTTAAGCTGTTGGGAAAGTGCACCATGTCCTTCTGCTACGCCTGGAAGCATTTCTACCTTTACAACTTTGCCGTCTTCCACATCATAAAGTTTAAACATTTCTGTACGGCCGAAATGCTGAAAAATCTGTCCCTTGTCATAATTCACTGATATTCTCATAGTCTTTCTCTCCATTTTCTTAATGCTTATCAGATTTTCACCTACCATACCTATATATTATATCATGTATTAACACAGTGATTCATAAGCTATTCGAAAAATTTATATATTCACATTGACAGAAACAGTAAAGAATAGTAAAAGCAAATGATAACAGTTAACAACAGTAAAGAACAGTAAAAACAAACGCATGTTTTCTTCTGGATCATTTTCCTTTCCGTTTCTTCATCCTCGCCTGCGCCACATGAATCAGCACCAGTCCAATTACAAAGAAAACCAAACACATAACAAAATAATAGCGATAGCCCATATCCCCATAGTGGTCCACTAATTTACCACCTACCGTATAGGTCCACATATCACCGGAGAAGTAATTAATCGACAACAATGCACTCGAATGGTAACCACAATCGTGATGACTGCTGCACTGACAGCAAAGCTATCCTGCAGCATGGGGCCACATAGGCCATAACAGAGCCTAAAAGTCCACAGCAGCCACTCCACCGTGGGATACCAGCATCAATGCTCTCGTGGGAAAAATATCCCCCAGAATTCCTCCAAAGAGATAGCCAAAAGTAGTAACTATTCCTACCATAGTCATACAGGTTCCTACCTGGGTATTGGTCAGACTCATGCCATTGGCAAATAAAGTATAGGAACCGTCATTAATTCTCTCACTGCCATTTGCCTGCTCTGGTATGCATAAACTTATGGTAAAGTTAAGTACTGTTAATGCATTTAGCTATTTCATCGTCTTAATTTTTATCCTCCAGGTAGGTCCCACCAACCGATTACTCAACCTGGCCATCACCTCAATATCTCAGTTTATCTGTGATTTTCTGCCTATGATGTCCTACGGTGATCCCATTTACGAGACGGGTTGGCAAACCCATAACACCATCTATTATTATTCTTGGAATATAGCACCAACTCTGCTCCATGCCATGTTCTATGTAAGCATTTCCTATGGCCGCAAGTTGAAAGAATTTATCATTTACAATAGTATTATCGGTGTTTTTGTTACTATGCTTTGGTATGTTATTTTCGGAGGCAGCGCTATTTTCAGCATCTTGGATGGGGGGAATTTATACGAATTGATGCAGCAGTACGGAGACAGCATTGCAACCTTTGCCTTCCTAGACACCCTTCCTTTAGGAAGTATTCTAAAATATGTCTTCCTGGTAATCGCCGTGTTGTCCTTTTTAACTTTTTCTGACGGTATCGCCTACTCCTTCCCTATCCTGCTTATGAAAGAAACAGATTCCGATGTATCCAAAACCAAAACTCCCAAAATCTTACATGCCCTTGTGGCAACCCTTATGGGAGTACTCACTTGGATGCTTTTAAATATCGGAGGTTACGACGCTCTAGATACCCTGATGGTAGCCCTGGCCTTTCCCGCCGCTATCCTTATGATCTTGGTAATGTTTTCATTTTTGAAAGCATTGAGAAATCGGGAGAAATATGATAAGACCTTACACTCAGAAAATAATGATTAAACTTTCATAAAATTTTCACTGATAATGTTTAACAAATATGCCTAAAAAGGTAGTGATTTTCTTGCTTATCACCACCTTTTTAGGCATATACCAGATTTATTTAATTTTCAAAAGTTATTCTGTCTATCAGGTTTCGGAAGCTTTTCCCATTCCATCTCTCTATAGGTTTATTTAATAAAAACAAAAAATTAGAATCCATCGCCACTGTTTCCCATTTTTCTGTCAGAATACCATACGCATGTTCTACACTATCAAGGTAATATTTTTCCCCTTCATACCAAAACGTCATATCAACAGTCATCGGAGGATTGCTTTTTCTTTCTGGATATTCATCCCACCTCTGCCACTTTTGAAATTGCTTCCAGGTTACTTTAATTTTTTCTTTTCTTCCATCTGCTCCAAATGTCATTCTTTTTCTCCTTCCACGTACTTGTCACACGCTGCACCATAGCCCTCTCTTTTGGAGTCAGATTTGCAAATCCTTTGTCCGTATCATTTTCGTTGTGATTATATCCATGATGAGTGTGGGGCGATACACCTCTGTGTGGTTTATCCAAATCAATTTGTTTACATCTCTTATTTTCTTTATCATAATAGCTTATATATTTGGGATTACCTTCACCATCTAAAGTAACGTAAACTCGACGCACTGTCATTGTTTCCATAGGTGCAGTGGTATTTCCCTCTGTCGGAACTACAAATTTAACATTACCTGAAGTTAATAGAGATTTGTATTCCGATCCGTAAGGTTTGTTTTTCACGCTCATTCCTGTACTACTTCCTCTACCGCCCATTATCGCTCCACCTTTCTGGAAGCTAAGTAATCCACACAAACAATAGGCCCCTTCATTTCTTCGAAAGGATTTCCAAAACAAATAACAGCCTCCGGTTCAATACGATTAAGCATTTCATTATATCCATATATAAATTTTTCTTTGGAATGTTTACAGCCAATCATCCCCACTGCAACAATAGAGTGCATTTCAATTCCGTCAAAACAAAATTCAAAACTTCTCTCATCACTCCAGCTAACCGTAGGAATCACAAGTTGGCCTTGATCCTGCCAAAATGCACCCACCCATCTACTATGCGCAATGCTTTCCATTTGTCTCCAATAATTCATATCTGAATACGTTGAATAATCCGGGGTTAATAAGAATCTATATTGTGATAATCTACTCAAGGATTGTTCCGGATTTCGATATACCCCTTCAAAACGATAATCATCAATAAAAAAATGAACTCCTTTTTTCTTATTAATTCCTGAATCATTTGAGCGAGTATCTGAATATGAAATCAACTCAATATTTTTCAGTTCTATTGCTTGACGCTCCACCAATGGGATTTGCCATTTACCTACTGTTTTAAAACTATTACGATGAAACAATATGTTTCCCCGCATTTCAATACTTTTCATAGCATTTTCCTTTCTATGCTATTGTCGAAAAAAATCAACAACCATACTATAAAGTTTCAAAATCTATTTTTATATACATTGCCAATTGACCAAGCTACCTAGAAATGCTATCATCCAAATGTCAGTTTAGAAATGTTGATAGCATTTCTGAAGCATGAAACGCATTGAATAACTGCGCCAACAGTCATTCTATGCGTTTTAATTTTTTCATAAGACATTCCCCCTTTCATTTTTATATAATCAGGTAGCTATTGGAAACTGACGAAGCAATTCAAATTCATAGCTTGTGTACTTCTTTCTACCATAGCGTAGCCACTTGCGGTAGTAACTAAATGCGTTGCATGCAGCTTCAAAGCTGATACAAAAATGCTTCTGAATATCCTCTGGAGAAGATGGATTGATTCTATGTACCAATGGTGGTGGTGCAATGGCATATTTCGCAAAAAAATTTGCTTCTGACTCTGCTAGGTCTGAATCAGTATCATCATTATGACCTAGAACGCAATGGCCTATTTCATGTAAAATAGTCATATTTGATCTCTCATATCCCTGTTTATCATCATAATAAATAAATTCCTTACCATTTCCTGGTTCCAAGTAAAATCCATCTGAACTTATATTTCTCACTATCCTCTGCAATTTTCTACTTAATCCCGAGTACGCAATAACAACGATACCCATTTTTTGTGCTATTTCAAATCCACTGATTGGTGTACATCTAATATCATATCTAATAAAAACGTCAACAACCTCCTCTTTAATATATTCATACGTCTCATTGTCCAGCTTCATACTACCTCCGTTAATCTTCCGACATTAAAATTTTGATGAGATCTAATTTCTCCTCTTGAGACATTTGATGCACATTTCGCGCTATCAAACGCTTCGCATAATTTAGTTCTCCAACAGAATCAGCCTCATCACCTCCCATTAGGTAATCTGTAGTGGTCCCCAGTGCTTCTGAAATACGAGCAAGTGCTGACGCACGCGGTGTGCGGTCTCCCTTCAAATAATGTGATATAGCCGCTTCTGTAACACCTGCCTTAATTGCCAAAGCCTTTTGCGACATATTTCTTTGTTGCAAAAGAACAGACAATCTTTTACTAAACATATCTGCCATAATTTCATCCTCCCATTGTCGAAACTTTGTTTCGTTGTTATTATAATTATATATTATCATTTTGTCAATACGACCACTATATATAGATTATATTTAAAGTTACAAATCTAGATATAGTTTCGTCTTAATATATTACTATACAAATCAAAACTGGATTTTAAATTTTCAACTCACCAAAATTTGACCCACTTATGTTATGATAGGGATATATCAAATTCCAGGAAGAAAGGACCCTTAAGATATGATTACCATTACTGCAAAGCAAACCATTAAAGCAGACATGATTGACCGTTACCATGAAATGGCAAAGGAATTGGTTGAAAAATCCCGTGCCGAAGAGGGAAATGTACATTACTACAGTGTTCAGGATCGCCAGGATCCCAGAGTGCATATGTTTGTAGAAATTTGGAAAGACCAGGCGGCTATTGATAAGCATAATGCTACAGAACATTTTCAGAGAATTGTTCCGCAATTCGCAGCTATGTTCGATGCCGAGGAAGTCGTTAGCTTCTATAATGTAATTTTATAAACCTACATGACCTGCCGCTGACAGCTCCCGCTGGATACATAGGAACAAAGAGTTTCCTATACGACAAGAAAAACCCTGAAGATTCCACTATCGTAAAACGGAACCTTCAGGGTTTCTGAAAAAAGGATTACAAAAAGTTTATTGAGGATTGTTGAATTTATTTGACCAATTAAAGTTCTGCCATTTGACAGATGATATTGACACATTTCTGGAAGCCCAGTTCTCCACTGTTTAACATCAAATCATAGTTATGGCGGTCACCCCATACCTGATCTGTGAACATATTGTAGTGCTGGCTTCTTTCTTTATCTGATTTTTTGATGTCACGAGCTACCGTAGCCTGGGACATACCATATTCTTTTACGCCACGTTCTTTTCGTTTTTCCATATCCGAGTAAATAAATACCCGAAGCAGATCATCCCGACCCGCCAGAATCTGGTCGGCGCAGCGACCTACAATGACACAGCTGCCCTTATTGGCATACTCTTCGATGACCTTCTGCTGGGCAATATAAACCTGTTCTCCCAAGGGCAAGGTCTGCTGATTGGCTCCCTGGAGAATTCCATAGCCATAGCTGGTACCCATAGCCACATTATAAAGAAAACTGTTAGTGACTCTTTGGTCATTATTCTCTACAAAATTCGTGGACAGACCAGATTCTCCAGCCGCCTTATCAATTAGTTCCCGGTCATAGTAAGGAATGTTCAGCTTTTCCGCCACCATTTTTCCTATGGTGCGGCCGCCGCTTCCCAACTCACGACCGATGGTGATAATCGTTTTTTTCACGTTTTCTCCCCCTTTCTTTTACAATATACATATACCTATTTAGTCTGTTCTGCTTCCCTTTCCATTTTATTCAATTGCTTCATTTCCACAACAATAAAGATAAGAGCGATAATAAAGGCTAATCCATCTGCGGTAGGACCTGCCCAAAGCACACCCTTCAGGCCCATGATATTACATAAAATTATTACAGCTGGTATCAGAATAATAATCTGTCGGCTGAAAGAAATAATTCCTGAACTCAAAGGTTTACCGATGGACTGGAAGAAAATAGCCGATACAATCTGGAAACCATTAAAGAAGCAAAGCAGGGTGAAAATTCGGAAAGAAAGCACGGAAAAATGTGTATACATCTCTCCCTGATCGCCAAACATTGCCGTCAATTGTTTCGGAAATACCTGGAATGCGATAAAACAAATCACAGCCACAACTGTTGCCGCCTTTGCCGCCAAAGCAAAAGTAGCCTTAACTCTCTTATAATCCGCCCGGCCGTAGTTGTAACCTACAATAGGCTGAGCGCCCGTTCCAATTCCCGTTACAATAGCTACAAGAATGGTATTGAATTTCATAACAATACCAAAAGCTGCCAGAGGAATATCAGAACCATATTCTGTCATAGCTCCATAATGCACTAGGTAGTAGTTCATAACTGCCATGACAACTGCCACTGCAAATTGGGCAATAAAACTAGATATACCCAAACCTGCAATCTTCTTCAACATACCAAAATCTGGTCGCATTTCCTTCAGAGTAATTTTTACTGTCTTAAATCTGGGAAGGTACCAGATACAAATTGCAAAATTTAAAATCTGTCCAATAATAGTAGCCCAAGCTGCTCCAGCCATGCCCCAACCAAAACCGAGAACGAAAAGGGCATCCAAAATTACATTGGCCAGACAACCTACGATCATACCGATCATAGTCAGCTGAGGGCATCCATCCGAGCGAATTACGGAACATAGGCCGCTGCCGATTACCACAAAGGGGAATCCAATAGCAATAATCCTACCATATTCCATAGCATAGGACAGATTGTCAGGGGTGGCCCCCAGAACTCCTACTAAGGAGCGCAGGCCCAGAGAGCAAACCACAAGGAGGATAATGCCGACAAGAATCAGCCAGCATAAGGTGGTGTTTGCTCCCTTCTGCGCTTTTTTCTTGTTCCCCTGTCCCAGAGACAGACTCAGATAAGCTGCGCCTCCGTCTCCTAGAAGCAGGGATAAGGCGGTTACCACCATATTCAGCGGAAATATTACATTTGTGGCACTATTGCCCAGGGTGCCCACTCCCCAGCCAATGAAAATCTGGTCCACAATGTTATATAGTGCATTCACCACAAGGGCAATGACACTGGGAATGGCATATTTCAGCATCAGGCTTCCGATGGAAGCCGATGCCAGAGGGTTATTTTTTTCTGCTGTCATTTTACTGAACCCTCTTCTTCAAATTTCTGATATTGCGTCGGATTTTTCTGCAGACGCCCTGATTTTCTTTATCTCTTCTCTCTAAGTTATGTAATCTAATTTCCTGCAATGCAATATTCTCATTTACTGTCATTTCTATCTACCTTTCCTTTCTATTAAATCTAAACCTATCTTCACTCTGACTTAAGCAGCTGCATCAAATTTTTCTTGCTATATCAGGCTCATTAATATTCCATGCCAGCACCGCTCATGTCAGCACTTGCTGCATTTTTATCCTTTATATCTGCTACCGCAGCCTCTGTAGTAAGTAACGTAGCAGAAATACTAACGGCATTTGTCAAGGCACTCTTCGTTACTTTCACAGGATCAATAATTCCCTCCGCCAGCATATCCACATACTCTTCTTTTGCGGCATCAAAACCAATCTCTTTTTCCGACTCTTTTACTTTATTTACAATAACCATACCTTCCAGACCAGCATTTTCCGCGATGGCATACAGAGGTGCCTCCAGAGCTTTGCTTACAATTTTTGCTCCGGTTTTCTCATCTCCATCCAAACTTTCTACAATGCTTTCCACATCCTTCTGTGCATGGATATAGGCGGAACCACCTCCAGCGATAATTCCTTCGGAAATCGCTGCTCTGGTTGCATTCAAAGCGTCCTCCATACGATATTTTGCTTCCTGCATCTCTGTCTCCGTAGCTGCTCCAATTCGAATGACGGCTACACCGCCGGACAGTTTTGCCACACGCTCCATATATTTATTTTTGTCATAGTCTGAGCTTGCCTCTGCCGCCTGTTTTCTCAAAATATGGATTCTATTTTCAATCTCAGATGTATTTCCTGCTCCATTCACAATGACAGTGGTATCTTTTGTTACCTTAATGGACTTGGCATTTCCCAGCATTTCCATGGTGACATCTTTCAGCTGCATACCCAGTTCATCTATGACAGCCTCACCGCCTGTAAGAATGGCAATATCCTTCAGCATTTCTTTACGGTTGTCTCCGTAACCCGGTGCTTTTACTGCAGCAACCTTCAAGGTGCCCCTCAATTTATTGACGATCAAGGTGGTGAGAGCCTCGCCCTCTACATCTTCTGCAATGATCAGGAGGTTTCTGCCGGATTGAGCCGTCTGTTCCAGGAGAGGAAGTATGTCCTGAATATTGGATATTTTCTTATCGGTAATCAAAATATAGGGATTTTCCATATTGACGGTCATTTTTTCTTTATCATCACACATGTAGGAGGAAAGATAGCCTTTGTCAAACTGCATACCCTCCACCACATCGATCTCCGTTTTCATGGTTTTGGACTCTTCCACGGTAATCACACCGTTTTCGCCCACTTTTTCTATGGCATCTGCAATCATCTCACCCACTTCTTCATTTCCTGCAGAAATGGCTGCAACCTTACTGATCTGCTCTTTTCCAGTAACCGGTTTGCTCATAGCCTCAATAGAGGAAATAGCTGCATCTGCCGCTTTTTTCATGCCCTTGCGCAGTACGATGGGATTTGCTCCAGCTGCGATATTTCTCATACCCTCATGAACCAAGGACTGAGTCAAAACGGTAGCTGTAGTAGTTCCATCTCCTGCAATATCATTGGTCTTGCTAGCCACCTCTTTTACCAGCTGGGCTCCCATATTTTCATAGGCATCCTCCAGTTCAATTTCCTTAGCAATGGTCACACCATCATTGGTAATCAGGGGTGCACCGTGGGATTTATCCAAAACAACATTTCTTCCTTTGGGGCCAATGGTAATCTTTACCGTATCTGCAAGTTTATTGACACCCTTTTCCATTTTCTTTCTTACATCATTATCAAAACAGATTTCTTTCGCCATATTCGATTCCTTCTTTCTCTATTTCCAAATGCTATCTAATTTTTTATTCCACCTTCGCAATCACATTTTCCTGAGATACAATGGTATATTCCTCATCTTCAAGTTTGATTTCTGTTCCTGCATATTGGGAACATATAACCCGATCGCCTTCTTCAAGAAACATCTTATGATCACTTGTCCCTTCACCTACTGCAACCACTACTGCTTCCTGGGGCTTCTCCTTAGCACTATCCGGAAGCACAATACCAAACGCATTGCTTTCCTCCGCCTTTTTGTACTGTAAAACTACTCGATCTCCTAATGGTTGAATTTTCATAGGATCTACCTGCCTTTCTTATCATCAAGGCCCGCTGCCGAGTCTTGCGCGCTATCTTTATTCCATTTAACTTCAATTCTTTTGTTAGCACTCTCTTTTGTAGAGTGCTAATCTTTTTGACAAACCTATTTAAACACACACTTACTGGAAAGTGAAGTGAAAATATGGTATTATCAATGACAAAAACGCAATAATCAATTAATACTCACTTGCAAGTATTACGCAAAAGATAATGAGGTAGTTATGACAACAGATCAATTAGAAAGTTTTATTCAGGTTGCAGAACACCTGAATTTCGCCAGAGCCGCTGAAGTTCTGCAAATTTCCCAGTCGGCTGTATCCCGACAGATCCACGCTCTTGAAGATGAATTAGGCAGCAAACTGCTCTATCGCACCACTCGCACTGTCACCCTGACACCTGCAGGCATCACCTTTTTAGAAGACGCCCGCCATATCATGGTGCGCCTAAAAAATGCCACCCGTAAGCTTCAGCTGCATCAAGCTTCCAATATTCAGATAATGACCATCGGCTGTTCCAGCGAAGAACATCTGGATCTGCTTTGCTCCATTTTGAAAAAATGTCGGAAGGAAATTCCAGAACTTTATCCTTTTTTGAGGGTAATTCCTCACCGCTCTCTTTTGAATTTCTTTTACCAGGGAGATTTGGATCTTCTACTGGGTTTTCAGGATGACATTCCCAAAAAAGAGGATATGATCTACAAAGAACTTTTTCGCCTGCCCCTGTGTGCCCTTGTGCCCTCAGATCATGCTTTAGCAAAAAAAGAAATACTAAGCTGTGAAGAATTATATAAAGAAAATATTGTCATCTGTCATTCCTATGCCATCCCCAGTAAGGCAGAAGCCCTACAGAACGAAATAGCTCAGCATATCCTGCCGGAAAATAGCTATATCTGCGATAATCTCCATGTACTACTCACCCTGATTAAGGCAGGCTATGGCTGTTCTGTCCTTCCACAAAATATTCACTATAGTAATGAAGAAATCACACAGGTTCCCCTGAAGGATCCAGAGATGCTTTCCTATGGCGTTTTTTATAAAAAAGAAAATTCCAGCCCATTACTCAAGCTTTTTCTTGCTCTTTGCAGCTCATTGGATTGACGTTGAACTAGAGACATGATTTAATTATAGTTGTTAGACAATTACGATTTAGCTATCATTTTATTTTTTAATTTAGGGGGAAATTTTTATGGGATTTTTTACAGCAAGCAATCTCCTGATCCTTGGCGGCGCAGCCGTTATCATTGTCATCGCTTATTGGATTTTGCAGATTATTGCAAACTGGATCATTTTTACCAAAGCAGGGCAAGCAGGATGGAAAAGTATTATTCCTATTTACAGTGATTATATTTCTTACAAAATTGCCTGGCAGCCCAGTTATTTCTGGATTGGTCTTCTCCTGCAGGTTATTTTAAATTGTATCAATAAATCTACCGGAGACAATGCCTCCACTATTCTGGTTCTGCTGTCCGGAATCCTGCAGCTTGCCATTATGATCATTGGTATTATTTTCAGTGTTAAATTGGCTAGAGCCTTCGGCAGAGGTATTGCTTTTACCATCGGCCTAATTTTCTTACAACCTATCTTTTTGATGATTCTTGCCTTTGGAGAATCTCAGTATCGAGGTGCTGATTTGTAGAAATTAATAAGCGCCCTCCGGATGCATAGCAAGCAGAAAAGGGCTGCCGCAGCAATGCGACAGCCCTCTTTTTCTTCTTTAATTTATAGTACATTTCCTTATAACAGAAATACTTATTATTTTAGCAATTTTCTTCTAGCCAAGCTCTCAGACTTTCCATAGAACCCATATAATCGGTTTCCACTTCATCCAGCGGAATCTTCTTTTTATTTTCCAATGTATCAGTAAGCAGGAATGTTTTTACACCTAAGCTTCGAATTGTCAAATCTTCAAGAACGTCATTTCCTACCATAAGTCCTTTTTCCGGATCTAATCCATACCGCTCCATCAACTCACTAAAATATTTAGGATTGGGCTTACAATAATGATAGTTCTCATAGGTGGTAATCTCTTCAAAATCTTCCGCCTGCAATCCTGCCCAGCGAATTCTGTTCATAGTGGCTACTCTGGGAAATATAGGATTCGTGGCCAAATATACTTTAATTCCTTTATTTTTCAGGAACTGAATAATCTCATTGGCCAAAGGATTTGGCTGGGTGGCTGCAATGGCATCATTAAATTCATTTCTATAGAAATCCATGGTGGTCTCTTCCACTTTGGAAGGGGCAATTCCTGTAAGCTCCTCAAAGCAGGACCAAAAAGCCTCTTCATTGCTTCTGCTGCCATCATTTCTCACCATGGCCTCCACGCCTTTCCAGATAATTCCGATCAGCGACTTCATCTCGATTCCATATTTGACAAAACGTTTTGCCAGTCGCGGCATATAATACCTTACAAATTCCTCCTGATCCATGGGAAGCAAAGTTCCATCCAGATCAAACATAACATATTCCAATTTTGACATATTTTTTCCTCACACCCATATTCTTACTAGCAGTCCATCGTTCTTCTCAAACTTCTTACACTACGCCCTATCATAACACTTCTTTCTCCCCTAGAGTCAAGAAAAGTTTATATTTGATTTCTTTTTTTCTTTTCACTATAATAGTACGAAAAAATGAATGCCCTTTAAGACATCCTGTAAAAAAGGAGAATACACTATGATGATTGCCAAAGCAACTGAAAAAATGATTGATTTTTACAAGGGAAATTTACATGATATCGCCCATTTTTTAAAGGTATGGTCCTTTGCTAAGACCATCGGAGAGCTGGAGGGACTAGATTCCCATACCCAGGAAATTCTGGAATTAACTGCCGTAATCCACGACATCGCCTGCCCCCTCTGCCGAATTAAATATGGCAATACCAATGGAAATAATCAGGAAGCAGAAAGCCCTGCACTGGTGGAAGAATTTTTCAAAGATTTTCCATTAGCTTCCGAAGACCTGGCTCGTATCTCCTGGCTGGCAGCCCATCACCATACCTACACCGGCGTGGATGGTCTGGACTACCAGATTCTTTTGGAAGCAGATTTTCTAGTAAATGCCGACGAAAGCAATTTCCCTATAAGCACAATCCAAAGTTTCCGGGAAAAAGTATATAAAACCAAAGCTGGTATCCGCCTCTTGGATTCCATGTATCTTTCAAAATAGTTAAACTATTTCCTACACCATTTTCAAAAAATAATTTTGCATAGCTCTAAACAGTTATTATTTTATTAAAAAGGAGATTCTGCCATGAAAAGCTACAATTGGGCAACTTACGGAACCGGTGTAATCGCTAACGAATTGGCGCAGGCTCTTGCTAGCCAGGGCCGCAATCTTTACTCTGTAGCCAACCGCACCTATGAAAAAGGTCTGGCTTTCGCCGAAAAATATCATATTTCCAAGGTTTATAAAGACCCAAACGAGGTATTTACCGATGAAAATGTAGACATTATCTATATTTCCACTCCCCATAATACCCACTTGTCTTTGCTTTTGCAGGCCTTAAAAAATGGAAAACATGTACTTTGCGAAAAGTCTATCACCCTGAATTCATCCGAACTGGAAGCTGCCATAAAGGCTGCAGAATCAGGAAATGCCCTCTTAGCGGAGGCAATGACCCTCTATCATATGCCTCTCTATAAAAAATTGCATGAGATTGCCAATTCCGGAAAACTTGGCCCTCTGCGAATGATTCAAATGAACTTTGGAAGTTACAAAGAATATGACATGGCCAATCGCTTTTTTAACCGCAATTTGGCCGGAGGTGCCCTTCTGGACATCGGAGTTTATGCTCTCGCCTTTATTCGCTGGTTTATGACTTCCGCCCCAGATCAGGTTCTCTCCCAGATAAAACTGGCTCCTTCTGGAGTAGAGGAACAAATTACCATGCTTCTTAGCAATAAAGATCAGGAAATGGCCACCGCCACCATCTCCCTGCACGCCAAACAACCCAAGCGTGGTCTGGCCATCTTTGAGAAAGCCTATATAGAAATTTATAATTATCCTCGAGCAGAAAAAGCAACCATCACCTATACCGAGTCCGGACAGCAGGAAGTCATCGAAGCCGGCGCTACCGAAAAGGCCTTATTTTATGAGGTTGCAGATATGGAAACGGCTATTAATGAAAGGGAAAAAGCAGAGGAACTTCTGCATCTGGATTATAGCCGAGATGTTATGAATATCATGACAAACTGCCGGAAAGAATGGGGATTGAAGTATCCG
>CAVBGA010000201.1:0-2478 GCA_963594675.1 Lachnospiraceae bacterium | reverse complement strand
TTGGCAATTGGCGGACACCCTAGGGATTTCCGCCAATCTCCAATGCCTTTTTTGCCAAAACTATGCTTCTAATGTTTTCAAACGTACTGTTTTCCTGGAATCATCATAGCTATATTCCAGATCTTCCTCCATCTTCTTTCTGGCCTCTCTCATGGTTCGCTCTGAAATTTTCAGCACCTTTCCTGTCTGATCCAGATCCTTCACAAACATAAGCTTATGCTCCGTCAAAGTCTGTAGAATAAGCTTCTTAGCCTGTTCCACCTTGGATTCTTTGGATTTGCCAGCTTTTCCCATGGTTAATTCCTGTTCCGTGATCTCATATTCTCCGATCCACTCAAACTTTCCATTCTCCAGGGTAAAGGCCACCGGTGTGGTCCTCGGTGCCAGGGAACTTTTTGTCTGCATGATGACTCTCACATCCTCATGACCAGCAAAGCTATCTTTGTTCTTCTCATCAATTTCCACCTTTCCAACAAGAATAACGCTTCGGACGGATGCCGTAATATCCACAGATCCAAGACCACGGAAATTCGCATCTGCTCCGGCATTTTTATTAAGATGACCGATAAGAACTATAGCGCAGCCGGTTCTCTCTGCTACTCCGGCCAGATAGGAAAATAAAGGTCTCACCTCATTTGCCCGGTTCATATCCACATTTGCTCCCATGTAGGCCTGAAGTGGATCCAAAATCAGCAAGCCAACATTGTTTTGCTTGATTGCGATTTCCAGTCTTGGATCTGTAAAGGATAGGGGCTTATCATCTTCCTTGATGACTCGCACACGATCCATATCTGCTCCACATAAGCCAAGTCTAGGCTTAATGGTATCTCCTAGGCCATCCTCCGCTGTCTGATAAAACACATTGAAGGGATCCTTTTTCTTCTCTCCAAAAAGTTCTGCTCCATTAGTGCAGGCAGCCGCCAACTGCATGGCAAGCCAGGTCTTTCCCTGGCCGGGATTTCCATGAATCAGCGTAACTTTTCCCTGTGCAATGTAAGGTTCCCACAGCCATATGATCGGCACCTGTTCCACATCTGTCATGCGGATGACTTCCACGGAAATCTTCTGAGTTTTCCGAAGTTCCAATACCTTGTACTCCAGATTCAGATCTGGATCTTTTACCTGATCCACCAGCACATCATTCCAGTCCTTTCGCTCTGGAATTAATCTAGTGACTTCATATTGCTCTGGAAGTTCATATAAAATTCTAGCCACCGCATCATGACCGGCCTGATCATCATCCAGACATAGATAAATATTTTCCACATCTGGGCGGGCAGAAAGAAACTGCATCAGAGCCTGGTTACTAACGCCTCCCAGACTCAGATAATGGTCATCCTTCCGATATTTTGGATAAAGCGTCATAAAAGACAACAGGTCAATTGCAGACTCAAACACGTATAGATTTGAAGACCTTCTGTCTCGCTCTTCCTCCGTCCAGGAAGCCTCACAGTGAAAAGAAAATGCCTTTGTAGAACCGGCAATTTCACCACGAAGCTTCTCTTCTGAAGTCGCTCTCCATGCAGCATAACAAGGTCTTTTTTCCCAGTCATAACCTACAAAAATCACACTGTGATGTTCCTTGTCCTCATAGATCAGCTTCTTTTCGATCATCTCACCCACCAGCTCCGGATCCAGCTTTCTAACCTCTGTCAGATACTTAATCACCTGATCATTATTCTCATTCCTCTCCGGCAAAATCACCTCTGGTACTTGCTCTAATACTGGGGCTGGGCTGGGGTTCTGCTCAGCAGAACCTACAGCTACGGCACCAGGATTTTCCTGATTTTTTATCTCATCTTCATTAGCACCATCAGATGCTTTTCCAGACTCAGACTTAATATCACAATCAACCTCTCCAGACTCTTCATCCTCAGCCGGTTCTTCGCCATCCAGTAATTCCTTCACTGCATCCCGAAAATCCAGATCAAACAATTCCTTCATAAGAGCAATGGGATCTCCACCCTTGCCCTTGCTGTGACGGAACCATTTATTTACATTCACCGTCATGCTATCCGGCTCCAGACACCGATATTCCTTTCCACTTTTTTCAAATTTAAAGCCCCGTTTTTCCAAGACTTTGACCAGATCCGCCTGTTTTGCCCTGGCTACCTGTTCTTCCGTATACCTCACGATTATTTCCTCCTACAATTCCATCTCTCGATGTTTCTTCTGAACATTAGTTTCTCTTTGCTGCTTCTCAATCTGATTTTGTTTTTCTGCCAGCCTTCCAAGAACGCTTTCACGCTTTCCTGGAACATTTTTCTTCGTATGATCCGATGCTCCTTTCTCTCCCTTAGCCTCAGCTCTTCGCTCATGATTTCTTGAACTTCCGCTTACTTCCTCCACTTCATTCATCACCTGATCCACACATCGTTGCACCTTCTTGAGTGGAGAAAGCTCTGACAGAATCTTTTCTTTCTCTGCCTCCAGTTCCTGATTCAATGCATTAGCATTTTCCAAGGTCTGTTCCCATTT
>CAVBGA010000200.1:0-6385 GCA_963594675.1 Lachnospiraceae bacterium | reverse complement strand
GATTTAGACCTTGCAGCAGATTTTGATCTTGTGCTGGATTTTGACTTTGCACTACTTTTTCTCTTTGTATTCTTTTGTGAAGTCGCCACAGATTATCCCCTCCCTTTCAGGTTCAGATAACAAATTAGTTATACAAAATTTATAATCAAAGCGCAGCTACCGATAATAAAACTATAAATAGCAAAGCTGCGAAGTGGAAATTTTTTCATCAAATTTAGTGCATATGGAATCATAAAAATTCCCACCAAGGCAGCAATAAGCACACCTGGAACCATTACCAAAAATTCTCCCACAGCCAGATGATTGCCAAAAGCCTCCTTACACTCCCAAACAAGAGCCAAAATTACAGCTGGCAGGGACAATAAGAAGGAATACTTAATGGCAAATTTTCTGGAATATCCCAACAATAATCCAATGCAGATTGTAATAGCAATTCTGGAGACTCCGGCGTACACAGCACATCCCTGCATGACACCAATTAAAACTGCCTGTTTCCAACCCGTATCCCTGGGCATTTTTTTCCCTTCTCCAGTAAAATCCACCACAATAAGCAGGACGCAGGATACATAGAAGCCAATTCCCGCTGCCAGAGGCGAATCCATGGACAAAGCTGCCGATTCCTTGCAAATATAAGCAATAAGAAGGGTGGGTAAGGTAGAGACAAGCAGTAAAAATAGAAGTTTGCGATAATTGCTCTTTGCCGCTCTCTTATAGCGAGCACCTTCCCTGTATCTTATATTTCTATATGCAGTCTTTCCATTATAGATCAACTGATCAAAAAAAAGCAGAATCTCCCGATATAATCTCAAGATATCTTTCCTAAAAGAAGTAAAAACAGCTGCCAGCGTACCTGTATGGAGCAACACATTGAAAAGCATTATGTTGTCCCCAGATAATCCCAGCAGCTTCCTTACTATAACCAGGTGTCCGGAACTGCTGACCGGAAAAACACCGGTCAGTCCCTGAATCAGTCCCAGTAAAATCGACTCTATGATTGTCATATAAATACCCTTATGATTTGCAGAATAGATTCTTATTCATTCCAATTGTGATATACATACTGTACATCATCATCGTCTTCCAAAAGATCCAGCGTTTTCTGCAAACTGTTAATAGCAGCTTCATCCTCAAGATCTACCCAGGTCTGAGGAATCATGGTAACCTCAGCAGAAGCCATAGCAATGCCCTCTTTCTCCAGAGCTTCTCTCACCGCCGGAAAATCATCCGGATCTGTAGTAATCTCAAAAGAATCCTCTTCCTCTGCGAAATCCTCTGCTCCAGCATCAAGTGCCATCATCATAAGATCATCTGCATCCATCTCACACTCTTCTTTTGAAATAATGATCTGACCCTTTCTATCAAACATAAAGGATACACAGCCCTGAGTTCCAATACTTCCGTTACCCTTAGTGAAAGCACTTCTAACATTGGCTGCTGTACGGTTCTTATTATCCGTAAGCGCATCTACAATAATAGCAATACCGTTAGGACCATATCCTTCATAGGTAACATATTCATAATTGGAGGCATCTGCACTTCCAGCTGCCTTCTTGATACCACGCTCAATAGTGTCATTGGGCATGTTATTTGCTTTTGCCTTTGCAATTACATCACGAAGCTTGCTATTGTTCGCCGGATCCGGACCGCCTTCTTTAACAGCAACTACGATCTCACGTCCGATAATGGTAAATACTTTACCCTTTTTCGCATCATTTTTCTCTTTTTTGTGTTTAATGTTTGCAAACTTTGAATGTCCTGACATAATAAATAACCTCTTCTTTATAATTTTGTAACCCGGACTTTCCGAATCATATTGTCTTCCACAGAAATAATCTGAAAGCGGAAGCCTTTGTCCTCCACAAACTTATCATCCTTTGTAGGAATATGATCCAGAAGGGAAGTCAGATAACCGTTTAATGTGTCATATTCTTCATCGTCGATCTCAGTATCTAAGGCTTCCTCCACCTGTTCAATAGGGGTAAGCCCATCCATCATCATACTGTTATCATAAAGATGCTGAACAAAATGTTCAATATCATCATGCTCGTCCAGAATATTTCCAACGATTTCTTCCAGGATATCTTCCATTGTAACAATGCCGGCTGTCTGACCATACTCATCAATCACTACAGCCATATGTACCTTATTGGCCTGCATTGCTTTAAAAATTGAGTCAATACGTCTCGTCTCAGGAACAAAACCTACTCCACGAATCAAACCTGGGATCTGATTCAGGGGAAGATCCCGAAGCTCTTCCTTCTCTCCCATGACAGCCATATCTTTAAGATGAATCAAACCGATAATATTATCTATGGTCTCATCATAAACCGGATATCTGGTATTGGTTTTTTCCAACACAAATTTCATGGCCTGACTAAAGGAAGTACTGCTTTCAAGAGCATTTAGATTCTTCCTATGGGTCATGATATCTCTGGCGGTTTTATCCCCAAATTCCATGATATTCTGAATCATCTCCGCTTCACTTTCAAGGATTACTCCCTGTTCATGTGCCTCATCTACCAGATCAATAATCTCATCTTCTGTCACATCTTCAGAAAAATGATGAGGATCCATCCGAAACAAACGAATGATTCCACAAACTGGCAAATCAAACAGAACGGTCAACAAACCCGCAAGGCCAAAAAGGCGGCATAAAGGCCTATGAAAGACCTTAATAATCTGTTCTGCATAATATCTGCCGATTCGAACCGGCAAAAGATATGCCAATGAAACCATACATAAAAGACCGATGGCAAAGCTAAGAATCCAGGAAAGACAGACCGAAATCCCTCTTCCTGTAAATCCTATAAATACCCCATTAAAATACCCTGCCAGATTAGGCAACGTAAAGATAGCTACCAGACAGGCCATTAAGATTGTGATCAAATGCACTGTGCCAAGCATCAGAAGCGGATCATCCTTCATCCGGATCATCCAAAGATATGCCTTGTCCTGTTCCTCTATCTGCTTTTCAAAACTATTTTCATTGCAATGCAGCACTGCCGAACTATAGAGATGAAGCAGGAAAGAAATAAGAATAAACAGGATCATAAAAAATGTCCCACATAAAGGGACGCTTCCGTCATCCATCAGAAACTCCTTATTATCTCAACTTAACCATTAAAATATACCATTAAGAAAAGCTTTCGTCAACAAAGCCCTTCTTATAAATGGCAAGGATCATCAATTCTTTGTCCGCCCATATGGTAAATTCTCGGCACTCTTTTACTGATACAACAAGCATATTCATAATTAAATCTGCCTGACAGATCGCCCAATTCTTCCAAGCTAATAGTCAGTGCACCATCTTTTCCTAAAAGAGTCACTTCATCTCCCACTGCTACATCTGGGATATCTGTTACATCTACCATAAACTGGTCCATACAAACTCTTCCCATAATAGGCGCCTTCTGTCCTTTAATCAGGACATAGCCCTTATTGGACAAACCACGGCAAACCCCATCTGCATATCCGGCAGGAATGGTAGCCACTCTGCTTTTTCTCTCTGTTACAAAGGTGCCGCCATAGCTAATGGGCACTCCTGCCTCTACTGTTTTTACATAAGCCACATGACTTTTAAGAGACATAACCGGCTGCAATTTTACCAGATCCCTTCTCACTTCATTGGACGGCAGGAGTCCATAAACGGTAATACCGGCCCGAACCAGATCCAAATTGGCATCTGCAAATTGCATGATACCTGCACTATTGCTGACGTGGCGAAGGGGTAATTTTATTCCTGCTTCCTCCAGCATATCTGCAAATGCAAGATAACGCTGCAACTGAGCCTCAGCATGCTCTGTACTGCTTTCATCTGCTCTGGCAAAATGAGTAAACATTCCCTCAATACAAAGGTCATCCATAGCTGCAATTTCTTTAATCACCTGGACACTCTCTTTTTTATCTGCAAAGCCAATTCTCGTCATGCCTGTGTCCAAAGCCAAATGAATAGAAACCTTCTTTTGTGCTTTATGTGCCGCCTCAGCCAGGCCTTTTGCCATTTCCAAGGTAAATACAGCAGGACGCAGATCAAACTCTGCCACTTTATCATAATCTTCCGAGAAAGTATATCCCAACATGATAATAGGCTTTTTAATTCCATTATTTCTAAGTTCCAAGGCTTCCTCTGTGGTAGCAACTGCAAAGCCCCATACATCTTCTCTTTTTTCCAGAAGACGGCCGATAGGAACCGCACCATGTCCATAGGCATCTGCTTTAATTACTCCCACAAAGCGGGTATCCGCCTTAATATTTTTCTTCATTTGATCAAAATTGTATGTTACGGCATCAAGATCAATATGTGCCGCAAGTCTACGCTCTGCCATATCTATTCCTTTCTTTTCAAAAGTTATTTTTTCCTTTATTGCCATAAGCATTCTCCAAAACCTGGGGAATACTTTCTATAATATCTCCTGCCTTCATGGAAATTTTTCCATAAACTTCTGCCGCCAGATCTCCTGCTATACCATGAAAGTGAACGCCCAATATAGCTGCTTTTCGCACATCTTTCGTCTGCCCCAGAAAGGCTAAAATCATACCAGAAAGCACATCTCCACTTCCTGCCGTAGCCATACCACTATTGCCGGTGCTGCTGATAAAGAAATGCTCCTTATCTTCAGCTAATAGGGTTCTCGCATCCTTTAGTACGCACAGGCAGTGGTATTTTTCCGCAAAATTTCCAGCTACCGCAAAGCGATCTTTTGCAATTTCAGAGATACTTTGTCCTGTCAGTCGACTCATTTCCCCCATATGCGGTGTAATCACAACGGGGCCTTGATAAGTCAGCAATTTCTCCTTTTCCTTTGCCAAAAGATTCAAACCATCTGCGTCTATTAAGAGAGGAAGGTCAGACTCTTTTAAGATAAAGTCCAATAGCTCCTTCGCCATTTTTGACTGTCCCAGCCCCGGTCCAATGCCAACCACGTCTGCCCAGGCTAAATCTTTTTTTATTGTATCAAAATTCAAGACATTATTATAGCAGCTTATGAGTGCCTCAGGCAATTGTTGTTGCAAAATTTCACGATTGGACTCATGAGTACAAATTTTTACCATACCCGCTCCAGATCTTATGCAGGCAGATGCTGCCATATAGGCGGCACCACACATGCCATAGGAACCCGCCACCAATAGTACCTTGCCAAAACTGCCCTTATTGCCATCCTCCCTACGATTAGGAAGCATTTCCTCGTCTCTTTCATCCAGATGAAATATAGAAGGAAGATAGGCAAGGGAGGGATGTTCATAAATGCCGATATCCGCTGTCAACAACTCTCCCGCATAGGAGGCCCCAGGATACAAAAGAAGGCCGGGTTTTTCAAAAGCCATAGTCACAGTAACATCTGCAGAAATAGCCTCTCCCATCAGCTGTCCTGTATTCCCATCTATACCAGAGGGAATATCCACCGCAAATATGCAGGCCGCAGACTGATTTATTTTTCGAAATAAATGATTGTACTCATCCGATAAATTTCTGGAAAGTCCTACCCCAAAAACCGCATCAATAATCAAACTATAGGATGAAAAATCTTCTGTTTTCGTCCAGCGAACTCCATAATTTTCTGCAATATCATGCTGACGTTTATTAGAATCCGTCCTATGCCGGGGATTTCCTGTATCCAATATTTCCACAGAAATTCCCGCCAGATGCAACATACGAGCAATGGCAATTCCATCGCCTCCGTTATTTCCGCTTCCGCAAACAGCCAAGACTCGCTCCACAGGAAGATTTTTCTCAAGAATCGTCTCATAGCATGCGTAGGCAGCTCTTTCCATTAAGACCAGATCTGGCATTTTCATAATTTCAATAGCGGCCTTATCCGATAACTTCATCTCTTCTTTTGTTACTACTCTTTTTATGGAGATCACCATCCTTATGTATAAGAAATATTCATAGTAACAGCAAAAAAGCTGCCATGGGCAGCTCAGCTTGCTTACTTCTTATCTTCAAATGTTGCATGTGTCAGGTTGTAAGATAAACGCATAAGGCTCTCTGAAAGATGAACGTTCTCAACAATCACATTCTCCGGTAGAGTAAGGTTCAAATCCAAATGGGCAAAATTCCAAATCGCCTTAATGCCATTGGCTACCAAAAGCTCTGCAGTCTCCTGAGCACTGGACTTAGGTATGGTCAAGGTTGCAATCTCCACCTTGTTCTCTTTAAGAAATTCTGGAAGTTCAGACATCATTCGGATACCAATACCCCTTACTTCCCTGCCTGCCAGCTCCGGATTTACATCGAAAATGCCGATAATCTTAAATCCACGTTTTTCAAACTTCACATAATTCGCAAGAGCCTGTCCCAAATGGCCGGCACCTATTAAAATCATAGTATGTGTTTGATCAAGTCCTAAAATCTTGCCAATTTCGTTGTACAAATATCTTACAT
>CAVBGA010000199.1:0-10781 GCA_963594675.1 Lachnospiraceae bacterium | reverse complement strand
CCATAGGGCAGACTTTCCAAAAATTGAGTACGAATTGCTTCCACTGCCAAATAAATTAAATTAGGGGCAATTTCCACATCTACTTCCTGATCCGGAAAAAAAGAAAATTTATCCTCCTGTCCTGGATTCGATATAAGAAGATGGCGAAATTCCCCCTCTCCGCGATTGAAAATCTCATGCTCCACGCCAGCCTGCCAATGGGCCATATCGCCAACTTTCAAACAGGTCTTAATGCCGTCAATTACAGATAAAGCCTGTCCTTCCAACACATATATCACCTGTTCCTCATAATGAATGTGTTTAGGTTGATGACCATTGGGAAGTAAAGTTACGATACCCGTTTGGAGTCCTTGGTTTGCCTTCTCCTCCAACCAGTTAATCTCACCCCAGTCTGTTTTTTGTTTTGCCATGATGATCCGCCTCTTATCTTTTCAATATAGATATAGTTTTTTATAGATCTAATGTGTCTTTATATCTTCTAACTTTAGGATAAGAACCGCAGCTTGTCAAATTTAATTTTTGTCAAATGCACCTGCTGGATACAAAGGGAATCTGGAAATCAGAGCCTCTGTCTCAGCCTTACACTCTGCAAGATTTTTCTCATCAGTCGGTGCATTTGCCACCTTATTCATAATGGAAGCAATCTGTCGAATCTCCGGTTCTTTCAGTCCTCTTTGAGATACCGCAGTCAAACCGATTCGAACTCCACTGGTAACTCCTGGCTTTTCCGGATCAAAGGGAATCATATTTTTATTTACTGTAATTCCCACAGCATCCAAAGCGTTCTGGAAATCTTTACCTGTAATATGTTTCTCTCTAAGATCTGCAACCAGCAAATGATTATCTGTTCCTCCACTTACAATACGGAAACCATATTTCTCAAGCTCCTCAGCCAGGCATTTTGCATTTTTCACTACCTGCTCCATAATTGCCTTGAATTCCGGACTTGCTGCATATTTGAAGGACCAAGCCTTAGCTGCCATCGTATGTAATTGGATAGAACCAAGAGCTCCCGGGAATGTTCCTTTATCGAGAAGTTTCGCATGCTCTGCTTTACAGAAAACCATACCACTTCTTGCACTACAGAAAGTCTTTGTAGTGGAGGAGGTTACAAAGTCTGCGTAAGGAATAGGACTGGGAATTACTTTTGCAGCAACCAGGCCAGCAATATGAGCCATATCCACCATAAAATATGCCCCTACTTCCTTAGCAATCTTTGCAATTCGTTCATAATCAATCAGACGAGAATAAGAACTTGCCCCCGCAATGATGAGTTGCGGCTGATATTCTTTCGCTTTTGCCTCAAGTGCATCATAATCAATTAATTCTGTCTCAGGATCCATAGCATAGAAGTCAAAATTGTAAATTTTGCTCACCCAGTTAGCAGGTGAACCATGGGTCAAATGACCGCCCTGATCCAGTCGCATACTAAGCACCTTATCTCCAGGCTTTAATACAGAAGCAAATACAGAATAATTTGCAGTAGATCCGGAATAGGACTGAATATTTGCATGTTCTGCACCAAACAATTCCTTCGCTCTCTGGCAGCCTAATTCTTCCACCTTATCTGCCACATGAGAACCTGCCTGAAATCTTTTTCCTGGATATCCCTCCAGAGTTTTATTGGTAAATACACTTCCTGTCAATTCCATAACCGCAAGAGGAGCTGTACTTTCTGATGCGATCATTTCAATATTATGCTCCTGTCTTTTCAACTCCTCTTCCACCAGTCCTGCCAAAACCGGATCCGTTGCTTTTGTGTTTTTTAACATAATTTCTCCTTTCATCTTGTCCATCTTTGTTGAGACGGATTTTTTCGAATTCTTTTATCTATACAAGCAAGTCCTCAACCTTTATTTCTTAGTTCTTATATTTTGTCCACACATGTGTACTATCTTCAATTCCAAATTTCTCAGGATGAAAAACGGGATCCTTTCCTTCCTTCTTTTGCTCTTCATAATCCTTCAAAAGTGCAAAACCTTTCTTCGACAAGAGCAATATCGCTACAATATTTAACCATGCCATCATGCCAGCACCAGTATCTCCCATGGTCCAGATAATTTGACCATTTACTAGCACACCGGAAAAACAGGAGAAAATAAAAATCACCCTCATAATCCACACAACAATTTTATTTTCTTTAAATAAATAGCGGGTATTTGCTTCTGCCTGATAGTAATAACCCATTAATGATGTGAAAACAAACATAATGATGATAATTGCCAATGCTTTCCCTGCCCAGCTGCCTATGGTTTTTCCCAAAGCATTTTGAGCCCATCGAATGCCATATTCCACACCAGGAATTCCCTCCGTCAGATAAGTTTCCCCATCCTTGCCTACCGTGTTATAACATCCGGAAATCAAGATGATTAAGGCAGAAGATGTGCAAACGATCAAAGTATCAATATATACAGAGAACGCCTGTACCAATCCCTGTTTTGCCGGATGAGAACATTCTGCAGCTGCACTTACAATAGCACCAGAACCTTGACCAGCTTCATTAGAATAAATTCCTCTTTTTACTCCCCAGGAAATTGCCGAACCTATAATTCCACCGAATACAGGATGAATCCCTATGGCAGAGCTGACAATCAAAGCAAAGACTTCAGGAACTTTTCCTAGATTCAAAACAATGACAGCGATTGCCAAAGCCACATAAATCACACACATAACCGGTGCCATGTATTCTGCAATGCTGGCAATTCTCTTGATTCCACCACAAACAACCAAGGCTAAGACTGCACAAAAGATTGTACCCACAAGAACCATATTGGCACCAAAAGCTTCCTCATAAGTTGAAGCAATGGAATTAATATGCAATCCAGGCATCAGAATTCCAGGGCCAAGAATCGTTGCAATTGCAAAAATCACAGCATAAGGTTTACATTTTAATCCTCTTTCAATGTAATACGCCGGTCCTCCAATATACTCTCCATTTTTTCCTTTTACCTTGTAGGCTTGTGCCAGTGAGGATTCCACAAAAGCGGAACCTGCGCCAATAAAAGCAATCACCCACATCCAAAATACAGCACCTGGCCCTCCGAAATAAATAGCCGTTGCGACTCCGGCAATATTTCCCATACCAACTCTTGAACCTACAGTAGCTGCAAATGCCTGAAATGGTGTGATTCCTGTCTCCGATTTTTCTCCATGAACCAGCAGATATACCATATCCTTAAAAAGTCTGACCTGGGGGAATTTCATTCGCAGGGAAAAATACAGACCAGCAGCGAGACAAAGAATAACTAAGACCATACACCAAATAACGGAATTTAAGTTATTCATTAAATCAGTAAATATCTCCATGTTTTTCCTCCTTTTTTTATTGTGCACGACTGATATATTTATTATGCCAAGCAAGTAAATTTCATTCTATTCCTGATATTGATAATAACTTTACGGATTTTGATATAAAGCAGAATCCTTAAAAAGAACAAAGACCATAAGATCCCACTAATGGTGATCTTACAGTCTTCTGTCTTTTATAATTTCTATATACTTGAAATGCTAGTCTAAAAACTTATAAGCTTATAGTACCAAGGTAAGCAGAACGATAAGCCGGGTTATGTCGTGAATGATCATCTATCTAGAGCTTTCGTCACCGAAAGCTTCCAGCGACCCACCTAAAAACGTGACGGGCAGCCACATTGTTTTCTGTTCGGTCTTGCTTCGGATGGGGTTTACATGGCTCCCCCTGTTACCAGAGGGACGGTAGTCTCTTACACTGCCTTTCCACCCTTACGCCGGTAAACCGACGCGGTATATCTCTGTTGCACTAGCCTTGGAGTCACCTCCACCGGACGTTATCCGGCATCCTGCCCTGCGAAGCCCGGACTTTCCTCACCTGACACCTTTCGGTCTGTCAGCCGCGATCACTTATTCTACTTACCAGTTCTTTACACTACCACAAATTGATGGATTTGTCCACAATAATCTATCAAACTTTAAAGCATCCACCGCCGATAAATTCTCTGAGAAGTGAATTATTTGGCACACTATCACTGGGAATTGCCAGGAAATAACCTAAAAATTTTAGAAGACGGTTTGCCTCATAATATTCCGGACTGTCTGGGGAAATTTGGAAAAGCAGGGGCTCTACATAGGGTTTTAAAACTGCAATCTCGTAGATCAAAGCAGAATTAAAGATGATATCTGCCTCTTCCTGGTAGGGGAAAATATGCTTCTCCTCTCCTCTTCTTACAGAATCCCAACGAGCTATGGTATCCTGGGCCAGATTCCCCCGGGTACGATTATCCCTTACAATTCTTCGAATCAGTCGTCCATCGGTAGTCGGCACCCTATTGTGTTCATCAATATTTAACTGGGTAAGAGCACTAACATAAATTTTAAACTTCTTCTCTCTTGGGAGAGAATAGCTAAATTTGTCATTTAAACAATGAATGCCCTCAAGAATCAGAATATCATCCTCTCCCAGCTGCAGGAAATCTCCTCTATATTCTCTCTCACCGGAAATAAAATTGTAGGTAGGCAATTCTACCCGCTCACCATTCATAAGAGCTGTCATATCACGGTTAAAAAGGTCGATATCCATGGCCTCCAGACATTCATAGTCCCTCATGCCATTTTCATCAAGAGGTGTGTCCACCCGATTGACAAAATAATTGTCCACAGCGATAGGATGGGGTTTCAAACCATGAGCCGCCAGCTGGATACTCAAACGATGGGAAAATGTTGTTTTTCCTGAGGAAGAGGGACCTGCGATCATAACAAAACGCAGCGCCTTATTTTCACTGATTTTTTGTGCAATAGATGAAATCTTGCCTTCCTGCAAAGCCTCAGAAACCAAAATCAAACGACCGATATCCTGCTTACTGGCATAGGAATTTAGGGCACCAACCGTGTCAACTCCTAGCATAGCTCCCCATTCTTCCGCCTCTCTCTGGGTATGGAAGATTTTCCTATCTGCCTTAAATACAGGAACCTCTGTGGGACTCTTATGATCCGGGAGCAAGAGCACAAAGCCCTCCATATAAGGTACCAGGTCAAAATATTTCAAATAGCCGGTGTGCCAGGTCATGAAACCATAATAATAATCCTTGAGGCCTTCCAAGTCATAGATGTTTGCACGTGATGCCCTGCGATAACGAAAAAGTTCTTCCTTATCATACATCCCCTGTTCATGGAAGATTCTCATGGCATTTTCACGACTCACACTCTTCTTGTGAATTGGTAGCTTTTTATCCACCAGGCTCATCATGTGGGTCTTTACTTTTGCAAGGAAATCATGACTTATCTCAAAATCTCCTTCTACTGTAAAATAATATCCTCCACTGACAGAAAAATGCAGAACAATTTTATCCACATGTTCATCTCCCGCCAGCTGATAAATCGAACGAATTAAAAGCATACAAAGACTTCTTCGATAGGTGTCATTGCCAATCTTCTCGGATATGTCTACTAACTCAATGGTACAGTCCTTACCTACTTCTCTGTGCAATTCCATCAAATGGCCATCCGATTTTACCAAAAGTGTACGGTCCGCCTGATCCTCTGCCATTTTTGCCACAACTTCGCCAAAGACTGTGCCTTGGGGAAAGCTCTCACACTTTTCTCCAAGAGTTACCTGATATTTTCTTTCATTCATATAGGAACACCTCCTATTCTCACCCAGCCTTATACAAACTGAAAAGGCTTTTCCAACTTAACTGCTTTTACCTCTATATCAGGGAAAAGATGATGCAATTCTTCTGTCATAAAAGGAATAAAAACAGATTCCGTTCCATAATGTCCTGCATCAATAATAGCCAAGCCCTGTGCCACAGCATCAATTCCACTGTGATGGTCAATATCACCGGTAACTAAAAGATCTGCTCCTGCTGCAAGGGCGTAGGAACTCATGCCTTTGCCTGAACCACCTGATACTGCTATTTTCTTTATGGATTGCGTCAGGTCTCCGTAAACTGGCACTTTATCTAATTGCAATTTTTCTTTCACAAACTCTGCCGCCTCCAAAAGCGTCATTTTCTTTGGAAGATTGCCAACCCTTCCGATTCCTTCCTCATGGCCATCTCGACTACCCGTCACCATGAGTACCGAGCTATCCGTAAGCTCCAGAGATTTCTGATTTAACTCTGCCATCTGGGTCACATCGAAATTGGTATGCATCGCTACACAGGCAATATCATTCTTGATTAAACGAATGATTCTTTTACCTACAAAATCGTCAAAAGTCACCTTTTTAAAAGAAGAAAAAATTAAAGGATGATGCGCCAGCACCAGATCTGCGCCAAACTCTATTGCCTCACATATGGCCTCATCTGTCACGTCCAGGCATACAAGTATTTTTTTAATTTCTTTCTCCTGATTTCCAACCAAAAGTCCCACATTATCCCATTCAAGAGCTGCCGAAAATGGCCATTTCTCATCTAGGATGTTTATAAGTTCTTTACACTTCATAGTAATTCATCGCTACAGCGATATCCTCCATTTCTTCCTTTATGTCTCGAATTCTGTCTTCATGGCTGCCGCTTGCCTGTGCAGAAATACGATTGAGGATACTCTCATCTGTCTTTTTTAATTTATCCAGATAAGCCTTTAAAATCGGATGTCTCGCCTCCAGAAGAAGCCGTCCAAAACGGAAATCTACTCTTTCAGTATATACTTCTTCCCTGCCATGGATGACCCGGAACATATTATAATATTTTCCGTCCTCTAAAATCATGTCTTCGGCTTGGATCTTCAGATCATGTGCCGCCAAATATTTGCGAAACTCTGTAAGCTCCGACTGAGGCTGCAATACCATGGCAGATACCTTAGCGACTACCTCAGGATTTTGGGAAAGTATCCGCATCATGAGATTGCCGCCCATACCGGCAATGGTCAACATTTCCACCTCACCTGGTGAAAATGCAGCCAGACCATCCGACAGTCTGACTGCAATTTTATTTTCCAAACCATAAAGTTGAATATTCGCCTTTGCTCGCTCTAAAGGTCCTTGATTTACATCCGCTGCAATGGCAGAAGTAATCTTTCCCTCCTGCAGCAAGGCAATAGGCAGATAACCATGATCACAGCCTATATCTCCCAAGGAGCTCCCTTGGGGAAGAAGGTCTGCAATGGCCTGCATCCTTTTTGATAAACGAACCCGACTCATTAATCCAGATAATCCTTTAGCTTGCGGCTTCTGCTGGGATGACGGAGCTTTCTTAAGGCTTTCGCTTCAATCTGACGAATACGCTCTCTGGTAACATTAAATTCTTTTCCAACTTCCTCCAAAGTACGGGCACGACCGTCATCCAGACCAAAACGCAGGCGTAAAACTTTCTGCTCTCTTTCAGTAAGTGTGCCTAATACCTCCTTCAGCTGTTCCCGAAGTAAGGAAAAAGCAGCCGCATCCGCTGGTACAGGAACATTATCATCCTGGATGAAATCACCCAGATGACTATCTTCCTCCTCACCAATAGGTGTCTCTAAGGAAACCGGTTCCTGGGAAATTTTAAGAATCTCGCGGACGCGATCAACAGACATATTCATTTCTTCAGCAATTTCCTCGGGAGTAGGTTCACGTCCCAACTCCTGAAGCAACTGACGGGATACACGAATCAGCTTATTGATTGTTTCCACCATATGTACCGGAATACGGATGGTTCTTGCCTGATCGGCAATGGCTCTTGTAATTGCCTGACGGATCCACCAGGTTGCATAGGTACTGAATTTATAACCTTTTCGATAATCAAATTTCTCAACGGCCTTGATCAAGCCCAAATTACCTTCCTGAATCAGGTCAAGGAAGAGCATTCCACGTCCTACATAACGTTTTGCAATACTAACAACCAATCGAAGGTTGGCCTCTGCCAGACGTTTTTTCGCTTCTTCATCTCCCGCTTCCATTCTCTGGGCCAGACTAATCTCCTCCTCTGCAGTAAGAAGAGGCACCTTACCAATTTCCTTCAGGTACATACGAACCGGATCTTCAATACTAACGCCCTCCGGAACAGATAGATCGATATTTTCAACATCTACCTCTTCCTCATCATCCGCATTCGCCTCATCATCATCAGTCATCATAAGAACATCCGGCTCTTTGCCATTGTTATCCATGCGCAAAACATCAATGCCGCTTTGCTCCAGATATTCATAGATTTTCTCTGTTGCCTCCGCATCCAGAGGCATATCCTTAAAGCGTTCAATTACCTCGCTGCTTTCCAGTGTATTTTTCTTTTTCTTTGCCTGTGCCACCAGTGCTTTCAGATTCTCCTGAAACTTATTTACATCGATATCCATTTTGTCATCCTTTCTAAAATGAGATCTTAAGCGTCTCTTTATTCTGCTTTAATCGATCTAACTTTTTTCTTTCTTCCATCATTTTCATAAATCCTTCCATATCCGAAGGATCCAATTCTTTCATTTTTTGATCAATACTGCTTTCTTTAATACGAATGATCACATCAGTAACTGCATGAAGCCGCTCACTATCTGACTCCAAAGGTAACTGTGCATGAAAGACTGCCGCCACCTCATTATGTTCTTCGCCATCTGAAAAAGCGCTCATAATACTGGCCGGCCGCAAAGTACCACTTTTTTGCTGTTCTTCCAACATCTCAGCAATTCGCCGATATAAAGAATTGGTGAAATCCTCTGTTGAAATATAAGCAGACACCTCTTCATAAATTTGAGGATAGGTAACCAGCCAGGTTAAAAGTAATTTTTGTGCCTTTTCATAACCATTTTCATGGCTGTTTCTTTTTTCTTCCTTCCGCAGGGCAACTTCCTCCTGCCTTTGCTGTTGTGCTCTCCCGACTCCGGAAAGAGCCAATTTATTAACGGTCCGCTCCAACATCTTGGCTTCCACATGATAGGCATCTGCCACTGCGTTCAAATAGGTATTTCTCTCAATTTCATCCTCGATTGCCACCAACATATTGGCCGCTTTATGAAGAAAATCACTTCTCCCCTGTGGATCTCCCAGATCGAAATTCCTGGCTTCCGTCTTCACCTGAAACATAAAAGAACTGCTTCCGCTATTCAAGCGTTTTTCAAACTCCTGAACGCCTAAACTCTTAATAAATTCATCCGGGTCCTTACAGGGTGAAAGGTCAATCACTCTTGAATTTAAACCTGCTGCTTTAAGTAGGGGAATTGCCCTGAGTGCAGCCTTCTGCCCAGCTTCATCACTATCATAGAGCAGAAGCACTTCATCCGCATATCGTTTCATAAGATTGCACTGCTGAGCCGTCAAGGCGGTTCCCAGAGAAGCCACTGCATTGCTAAAACCTGCCTGATGCATGGAAATCACATCCATATATCCTTCACAGGCAATCAAATTTTTCCTTCGGGAAGTTCTCGCATAATTTAGTCCATATAGATTGCGACTTTTATCAAAAAGCCGTGTCTCTGGTGAATTCAAATATTTCGGCTTGCCATCTCCCATGACACGTCCACCAAAGCCGATCACCCGACTATTTACATCCATTATAGGGAAAATAACACGATTCCAAAACTTATCCCGCATTCCCTGTCTCTCATCAGCTATAAAAAGGCCACTTTGATTTAATAATTCATCAGAATATCCCTGCTGCTTCATATAACGATAAAGGGAATCGCTATATTTCGTTGCAAAACCTAATCCAAACTTTTTAATGGTCTCATCACTTAGCTCTCTGCTTTGCAAATATTGATATCCCACACGCCCCTGTTCTGTTCTCAATAAGCGATAATAAAAAGAGGCTGCTTTTTTATGAATCTCCAGCAACTGGCTTCGCAAATCTGCCGCTCGTCTCGCTTCCGGTGACTCTTCGCCTGGATCCGGCAAGGAAATACCTGCCCTGTCCGCCAGACTCTTTACCGCTTCGGTAAAGGAGAAATTTTCATATTCCATTACAAAATTAAAAACATCTCCTCCAGCACCACAGCCAAAACAATAATACATCTGTTTATCTCTGCTTACTGAAAAAGAAGGGGATTTTTCATTATGAAAAGGGCAAAGTCCAAACCAGGAGCTTCCCTTCCTTTTCAAAGCAACATAATTAGACACGATATCTACTACATCACTTCGTGCTCTGACCTCTTCGATCAGATCATCTGAATATCTCATACCTCACTCCACATCCCATCCTTTTGGGACAAAAATCTGTTGAAATTTTTCAATAGAATACTGATCCGTCATGCCTGAAATATAGTCGCAAACGACTCGTTCCAAAGCTTCCCCTCTTCCAATCAGTTCTCTATACTCTATAGACATATCCATAGGATGTTCCACATAATAACCATAAAGTTCCTTCAACATCCACATGGCTTTTACTTCTTCTTTTTTGGCTAAAGGACTTCTATATACCATAGCAAACATTAGCTGCCGCAATTCCGCCATAGCTTCCGCAAAATCATTTGACATCGTGATTCTGTCTTTGTCATCACTATTTACCACAATATTGTGAATCAAGGAATTCAAACGCTCTCGGGTCGTCCCACCTAATAAAACCCGAATCGTAATCGGTATATTATCCTCACTAATAATTCCGGCTCTCTCTGCGTCATCCATGTCATGGTGAATATAGGCAATCTTGTCGCAAAGTCGTACCACCTGACCTTCCAATGTGGATGGAGAACCTGCAGTTCTATGATTCAAAATGCCATCTCTTACCTCCCAGGTAAGATTCAAGCCCTGGCCTCCCTTCTCCAGTAGTTCCACAACCCGGACACTTTGACGAAAATGGGCGAAACCACCTAGACAAATCTCATTGAGGGCGGCCTCTCCTGCATGGCCAAAGGGTGTATGACCCAAGTCATGTCCCAATGCAATAGCCTCTACCAAATCTTCATTT
>CAVBGA010000198.1:0-8119 GCA_963594675.1 Lachnospiraceae bacterium | reverse complement strand
GAATTATTGTGAAGCGTCCTTTGAAAAGCCCTTTTTTGGACGGAAGAAAGCCTTCCTATGACTTGAAGGGAAAGGCCATCCGCTATGATTGCTATGTGCTATGGTAATTACCAATTGTAAACGTAAGCGAGGGCCTTATATGCTCGGTCTCTGGGCATACCGGAATCCATCAGCAGATCCAGGTAATACTCGCTTCCATGGCCGGGATAATTTTCCATTATGGTTTCCAGTTTCATAATATCCAATTCATCCTGGGAATAATTTACAGAATTATCAAACTCCATGTAAAAAGGTTCTGCCGGGCCTATGGTAATATCCTTTTCAATGTCACCATAGCAGACAGTGATTACATTCGCTTTGTTGATATCTAAAGTGACCGGTTCTTTTACGGTCCAGTCATTTGTTGATTCCTTATCTGTACATCCATCTTCATAAATCAAATGAACCCATATATAATTGCTGCCGGAATCCAATACTTTTCCATCATAATAGGTGTCATGTTTATCGATGGACGTATATAAATCGAGATCCACCACCTCTCCATGATCTGTGTGAAAAGCATCCCAGTTTAAATTTGATAAATCACATCCTGTCATAGTAAACAGACAGGTAAGAATTCCGCAGAGAATGCCAGCTATTTTCTTTTTCATCTTATCGCCTCTCTTCTTAAAATATCTTATATGCCAGAAGATATTTCTAATGCATGGCTTCTTTCAATTTCTCAATTAATCCCTGATCTGCCGGTAACCAGGCAACGCTATCCATATGGTCTTTCGTAAGCCATTTTGCTGCTTCGTGCTCCTTTAATGTAAGATCTCCGGAAAGTACCTCAGCCCAAAAACAATCCATGGATAAATGGAAGGTGGGATAATCATATTCAATGGTATCAATCAACTCTCCCACTGTAATCTGGGTATCCAGCTCTTCTTTGATCTCACGCTGCAAGGCTTCTTGGGGGCTTTCCCCTTTTTCTATCTTTCCCCCAGGAAATTCCCACTGTCCTTTAAATTCGCCATAGCCTCTGGCAGTAGAAAAAATTTTCTTTTTCTCTTTAAGGGAATCACATATGACGGCTGCTACTACTCTTACTGTTTTCATTTAGCTACTACTCCTCACATATACTACTTTCCAAATACATCAGCAAATCTTCTCTTACGGAATGCTGCATCTGCATCGCAACTTTGGTGATATCCTTCAGGACACCACTATTGTTTAATTTTTTATCCGCTTTTATATCTATAATATCAAACTGTCCCATATAATAAAAGCTCGTCTCGGCATCACTTTTTTTGACCAATAAATGCTTTCTCTCAGCCTGGGTTACTTCCTGCATATAACTGCTTTCCGGCCCTTTTCCTATTTGCGAATCCCAACGGAAAATGGAGTTGTTGGCAAAGGCATCTGCATAATCTGGTTTTCCATCTACATAATTTTTATCTTCGCTGTTCGCCTCTTCTTTATGGTAGGTTACAAAGATAAAGACATCCTTTCCAATGCGCTTCATTCCATACATGGTGGAGGACAAATCTTTTCCACAGTTCATAAGAAAGCTGACATCTCTTCGAGAGTATTTCTCATATAATACAAAAGGTGTTTCAGAATTTGCTGAAGTTTCATACTTATCCTGATAACGCTGCAAACCCAGGGCAATCAAATCATCTAGCTGCTTGTGGAATTCTCCATGACGCAGGCGTTCCTCATAGCTTTTCATTCTTTGGAGCATTCCCTTGGTGTCGGGTTTTACAATCTCTATCTGCTTAAATTTTTGATATTCCTCTTCTCTAGATACAAAATGCCCTTCCAGCACATGGATTGCATTTTGAATGCTTTCGTCTTTTACTGCAGGATATTTCTCTTTCATTTCCTCTAAAAAGTGGAAAATAGATATATTCGCCGTTTTCGAGAGCTGTCGTAAAAGTTCCAGATCATAAGGGCGTGTTCCGGAAAGCAAAGTTTTTGAAAGATATTCCAGAGTAAGATTCTCCTGCTCCGTAATTTTCCTTTGATATCGCTCCGCATCCATTGTGCAAAGAAAGTTGAAATAGGTTTTGTATTCTTTAATGATTAAGAGAGGATCTACTTCTCCATTCTCATAAAAATCCAGCAAATAAGGAATTCTTCCCAGTCGATTTTTAAGGTTGGTGAAACTTTCACGGATCATGGATTTTACCCCTCGTATTCTATCGATGGAGTGGAAAATCCGCTCTTTTGCTATGGCATCAAAATGAATGGTAGATAGGCCTGGAATGGTCGTATTGCCGCTGATGACATATTTTCGAATATTGTCAGGATTGTAGGTGCGATCTCCTGATAAGGCAATGGGAATCATGAAATTATTTCTATAATTTCCAATAAAGTCCAGAATTACTACATAATCTTTTTCCTGGGCTTTACGCAGTCCACGTCCCAGCTGCTGGATAAAAATAATAGGGGACTGGGTGGGCCGCAGCATAAGAACCTGGTTTACCTCCACGATGTCGACACCTTCATTTAAAATGTCCACGGAAATGATATAGTCTAAAGCTTGGGGCATATCAGATGCACTTTCACCGCTGCCATATCCTTCCTCCATGGCTAATCGTTCAAAAGCCTCCTGCCTCTCCTTTTCAGTAGCATTTCCATTCAAAGCCAGTGTCCTAAAATATCTTCCTGTTTCAGGATTGATGGTTCCATTTAGCTTGTGTGCTAATTCCTCAGATTCATCGATTCTGCTGCAGAAAATCAGCCCTTTTACACGATTCCCGCTATGGCCGTAATAGCTTGCCTTTTCTACAATGTGCTTTACACGCTGGTCACTGGTTAACAGTCGAAAATCCTTTTCAGAAATAGTTTTTGCGTTGCTTTGTTTATCGTTAATCAAAGAGAGATCGCTCACACCAAAATAATGAAAGGGACACAATAGGTTCTCTTCCATGGCTTCCTGCAAACGAATATCACAGGCAATATTATGATCAAAAATTTCATAAATATTATAGCCTGCCTCCCTGTCCTCCCTTTTATCAGGAGTTGCGGTCATACCTAACCAGAGCTTTGGTGTGAAATAATGCATCAGCTTCTGGTAGGTATTGGCACTGGAATGATGGGCTTCGTCCAGAATGATACAATCGAAGTGGTCTGGGGTAAATTGATGTAGGTAGTCATCATTGCTAAGGGTCTGAACAGTGGCAAAAATATAATCGGTATCCGTCTCATGATATCCTGCACCTAATAAGCCCAAGGTGATGCTGCTTGGCATAATCTTTCCATAGGACTTCTTTGTTTGTCTGGCAAGCTGCCCTCTGTGTACCACAAATAAAACCCTTTGATAGCCCAGCTCTCTCATGGCAAAGGCGGAGGCAAAGGTCTTTCCTGTACCACAGGAGGCCACTAGCAAAGCCCGCTTCTCTCCGGCATCTAATAATTTCTTTAGATTGGCGATAAAGCTTGCCTGCATATCATTAGGCTTTAGTCGATATTTCTCAATAGAGGTAATGTTATCCTGTCGAGCGATATCCTTTTGCTTTTTTATGATGGCATATCTTTCCTGATATTGCTCATAGAACTCTTCAAAGTCTTTGGAATCGGGACTATTCCATAGACTTTCGAACTCTTGAATAATCTGCTCTGCCATCTCTCCTTTGTCCGTAGAGATCAGTTTTGTATTCCATTCCTGATTACAGGTCAGGGCTTTGCCTGTTAAGTTGGAACTACCGATAATGATGCGATAAATTTCTTCCCTTTTAAAGATATAGCCCTTGGTATGGAAACCATTGCCCGCTGCCTCCACATCATACATTTTCAGACTAATATTTTTAAATTGATGAATTTTCTCCAATGCCTTAGGCTCACTAAAATCCAGGTAATTGGTGGTAAGAATCTGCCCTTCGATTCCCTTCTCTTCCAGCTCTTTTAAAGTTTGCAGCAGAGGCGTAATTCCTCCCATAGTGATAAAGGCTACACTGATTCGAAAGCTGTCGCAATGTAATAATTCTTCCTCTATGGAGGAAAGAACTTTTTTCCCTTCCTTGGGATTATTTGATACAAATTCCGGTCGGTAAGCAAGATTGGAATTATGATTGCTATTGATCAAAGCTGTTGTAAAACCTTTTTGCATTTCCCTTATTTTATCCATCACAGATCTCCCGTTTCCTACCTAAAATATGTCATTCTATCATATCCTCTTCATCCATCCCATATTTCTCCAGATCCACCTTGCCATCTTTTACTGCAATCCCATCAGCTTCCAGTAATTTTGCTTGTACATCTTTTCCGCCAAAGGCAAAGGCTCCTGCCAGTTCCCCTTTGGCATTGACCACCCGATAACAGGGAATATGCTGGGGATCCGGATTGTTGTGTAATGCATTTCCTACGGCTCTTGCCATTTTGGGATTGCCGGCCATTTTGGCCACCTGTCCATAGCTTGCCACCTTCCCTTTTGGGATTTTCTTTACAGCCTCATAGATGCGTTTTCTGGGGCAGTCGCTGATAAGATCATAACTCTCCCCAATCATTTGCCGTATGTCCTTCGCCGGGATGGTTCCATCCAAAATAATAGTGTTCCAATGTTCCTTATTTTGATGATATCCAGGAATAACGGAAGGATAGGCATGTCTCCAAAAATCTCTCCACTCAGCTTTCACCTTCACATTAAGACAAATATAGTCATCCTTCTCGTAAACCCAAAGAAAGGCCTTTTTATTATCCCGAAATCGTATCAGCTGCCAGTTGTGATCTTTAAAGGGCATATCAAGATAAGCATCTGGGAAGGATAGACCATATGTGATTGCTTCCTCTCTATTTTTCATCTATATTTCACCAAGTATTTCACTAACTATATCGCTTATAATTTTGCCAATTGCGTCGTTGATGTTTCACTAATTATTTCGCCATAGAAAAGAAATGACGAAGGGTGTCCTCTGTAATTTCATAGGGAACGGCATCAATCTTTGCTTTATTATTGATCAATCCGGAAACAGCAGCTTCCATTAAATCATCTTCTACTTCCAGGGGGCCAATCAACTGATGAATCAAGGAGTTAAATTCTTCCATATCTTTGCAGCCAATCAGTTCCAATACTCTTCTCTTGCTATCTTCGGCAGCGGCTTCCAGATAGGCTGGTTGGAAATATCCTACCGCTTTTCCATGAGGCACATAGTTTTCGTATGTCAGGTAATAACTTAGTCCGTGGGGTACTGTGGTCCCATTCTGGGCAATGGCTATACCGGCTACGGTGGAAGTAAGAATCAGACGATCATAGTCTTCTTCCGTATAATTTCCTGATAAAAGGCAGGATTTTACATCCTTCCAAAGGCCTAAGCCATATTCACAGACCATTATAGATAAGGGATTTGTTTTTACATTGATATAGCTTTCTAGCAAATGGGCCAGGGCATCAATGGAGGTATTTACCAAGATGCTTTTTGGTGCACTTTTTAGGTATTTTCCATCTACCAGGGCATATTCAGGGAAGATGGGATGAGGAATGCTGGATTTGGTGCGCTTGGCATGTATGGTCAATACGGATACTGCGGTTGCCTCTGAGCCGGTTCCACAGGTGGTAGGGATAGCCACCACGGGAAGGGCTGTATTATCTCCCTTCTCATAAAGGAAATCCGCACCTTTTTCCTTGTGATAAATCATAAGTGCAATGGCTTTTGCTGCATCCATAGGGGATCCGCCCCCCAAGCCAATAACAAAATCAACATTTTCTGCAATTCCCAGATCACGAACCTTCATAACCATCTCTATGGAAGGATTTTCTTCTGTTTCATCAAAGATAGCATAGGGAGTGTTTGATTTCTTAAGGGCTTCTGTTACATCAGCCAGTGCTCCGTTTTTGGCAGAACTTTTTCCTGTTACAATTAGAGCTTTCTTTCCCAGTGCTGTCCATTCATTGGCATAGTTGCGTACACAGTCTCTTTCGCAATAAATTTTTGTTGGCATATAATATTTCATAATAAATTAATTCCTTTCTCTTTTCCTCCTCTAATCATATAACAAAAAGCTGCAAATTACGACTTGTAATTTACAGCTCTTGCTAAATCCTATTTAATATTATAGTCACTAATGGAATGCTTCATATGTAGACGCATGGCTTCCCTTACCCCTTCCGGGTCTCTTAATTTTAGGTAATTCATGATCATTCGGTGATCATCCATGACATCTCGAAACAGGGTCTGATTAATATTGCTTTCCTCGAAGCCACGGATTAAAGCATTGTTGGTGATCTCCATCAATTTGACGCCAAATTCATTATGGGAGGCTTTGGCAATGGCGATATGAAAACGCTCATTAAGAATGGGATCTTCCTGATTTTTATTGCTGACTTCCTCCAAGGCTTCTCCTAATTGCAAAATCTCATCAATCTCTTCATCAGTGGCACGAATAGTTGCATAGTAGGCCATATCCGGTTCCAACATGGTACGCAGCTCATAGAGATCTTTGATTTTGGCATGCATAACATTTAGTTCATCAAAGCCAAATTCTTCTTTGGCCGTGGAATCTTCTGCTACAAAGGTACCCTTTCCCCGCCGTACTTCCAAAACCCCCTGGGTGGTGAGAAATTGGATGGCTTCCCGAAGGGTAGTTCGACTTACCCCCAATTCTGCTGACAAATCATTTTCATTAGGTAATTTATCACCAGGCTGATATTTTTTTTGTACCGTGATCAGGTCTAATAATTTTGCTTTTGCTTTATCTGATAATTTCATGATTTTGGTCCTTCCTACTCATACGAGTCCTAGGACATCATACCTCTCTAGAGAAATTCATGTCAAGAAGGAATAATTTCTCCCGGCATTTTCTCCCCGTCATAAAAAGCTTTTGCATTATTCAGAGAATTTTCAATCATATCTCTCACAGCATGATCGGTATAAAATGCGGTATGGGGTGTAATCACAACATTAGGGAAACTCTCCAGAATTGCCACATCATGATCCAACAGCAAATGATCGGTATGGTTGATATTATAGATAGTCGGTTCATGATCTAATACATCCAGTCCTGCAGCGGAGATAATGCCCTCTTCCAAACCGTAAATTAAAGCTTTAGTATCAATATTGGAGCCGCGAGAGGTATTAATGATAATGCAATTTTTCTTTAACAGGCGTACATTATCCAAATTCAGCATATGGTAGGTATCTGCTGTACCTGGAGCGTGGAAAGTAATCAGATCGCAGCGCTGCAATAACTCCTCATATTCTACATACTCCGCATATTGCTTTACCTCATCCATCTGATATTTATCATAGACAAGAATTTTGCATCCAAAACCGGAAATCTCTTTCATTACGGTACGACCAATACGTCCGCCGCCAACGATGCCTACGGTCATATCCCGTAGCTCTCTTCCACAATTCTGGGCTAAGGTATAATCATTTACCTTATAGTGCTCCAGAATATATTTTTCTTTTCGCAGACACATGAGCATCAAAAGAATAGCATAATCTGCTACGGCATTAGGGGAATAGGTAATGTTGGATACTCGTATGCCTAACTCTTTCGCGTAGGCTACATTGATATGATCCACGCCAATACATCTGGCTGTGATGCATTTCAAACCATTTTCTGCGAAATATTTCAATAATTCATCGGAAATCTTAGTACCTACCACGGAGATGACATCGTAGCCCTTTGCCAAATCTGCGTTTTCCATGGTGGGCTGGGTCCTGCAATAGCCAAACTCAAATCCCATTTTAGGGGCATATTCTTCATAAAGCACATGCTCATCTTCTCTGCAACTGTATACAAATACTTTCATGTGTATTTACCTCCCATATTCTTTAAAGTGCATCCGTATAGGCTCTCATTCTATTCAGTCCTTCTATCATATCTTCCTTAGAAGCTACATAAGAAATTCGAATATAGCCTTCTCCTCCTTCGCCAAAACCTGAGCCTGGAACTACTACAACATGCTGTTTTTCCAGAAGGTCAATAGCAAATTCTTCGGAAGTCATGCCTGTATCCTTGATATTAACAAAAGCATAAAAGGCGCCTCTGGCCATTTTCAAGCTCAAATGCTTCATGGAATTGATTTCCTTCAAAACCAACTGTCTGTTCTCATCATACACCTCTAACATTTCTTTTAGGACATCCTGAGGACCTTCAAGAGCTGCAATGGCCGCATACTGGGTGGGGGTAT
>CAVBGA010000197.1:0-11781 GCA_963594675.1 Lachnospiraceae bacterium | reverse complement strand
GGCCGAAGGTCTCGTGTTGGAATAATTTTCATTGTATATAATGAGGGCAGCCTATGAAGGAATTTGTTATTTTAACTGAGTCTACTTGTGATCTGCCGCCGGAAATGGCGGAAGAGATGGATATTAAAGTATTGCGTTTGCATGTTCTTTTAGAGGGACTGGATTATGAGAACTATCTGGATGGTAGGGAACTTCCCTTTAAGACTCTCTATGATAGCATGCGAGCAAAGAAATTACCTTCAACTTCTCAGGTTATTTTTTCCGACTTTTTGAAAGAAATGGAGCCGGTGCTGGAATCTGGAAAGGATATTCTTTATATAGGTTTTTCCGGGACTATGAGTGGTACCTTAAGCAGTGGAAAAGTAGCAGCTGAGGAGCTTTTGAAGAAGTATCCCCAGAGGAGAATAGAATGTATTGATTCTTTATCTGCTTCCATGGGAGAGGGACTTTTGGTTTGTCTCTGTGCTAAGAAAAAGGAAGAGGGAGCCAGCCTTGATGAAGTTCTGGCTTATGGAAAAGATTGTGTTGCTCATATGACCCATTTATTTACGGTAAATGATTTGATGCATGTGATGCGAAGCGGAAGAGCTACCAAGAGCTCTGCCATTATCGGAAGTGTTTTAGGCATGAAGCCGGTAATGAACGTTAATATGGATGGCCTTATGGACAAACTTATGGTAGTTCGGGGCCGCAAGTCTGCCATGAAAAAAATGGTGGAAATGACAGCGAAAAATATACAGGATAAGACGCTTCCTATATTTATCGGTCATGGGGATTGTCTGGAGGACGCCGAAAAGCTGCGGGATATGCTGAAAGCAGAGTTAAGCGTTGATAAAATATATATCAATTATATAGGTGCTGTGTGTGGCTGCCATGCCGGACCGGATGTATTGGCTGTTTTCTACTATGGAAAAAATAGATAAGTAATCAAAAATCATAAAGGGGTTATGTTTTGACGAGAATTCGCTAAAACATAATCCCTTTTTACAACCCTTTTTACTATTAGCTTTTGTGTGTCAGCTTTTCTTCCCTTGTAATCTGTGAAGTGTAATATAAAAGCATAGAATCTGGAAGATTCCAGCTGCGGCCCAGGCAGCTCCGTCCATATGGAAGAGACCTGTTTGTCCAAGAAGAGGTGGCAGGAAACTGGCTACCAGGACTCTTGCGCCCATTTCAAATCCACCGGACAGCATGGGGGCTAAGGTATTGCCGATGCCTTGCAGACTGTAGCGGAAAAGATTCATCAGGTAGGCAGCGGGAAGCCACCAGGACATAATCAATACATAATGGTAAGCAACATCCAAAGCAGCTGCGGCATCGGTGACGTCGGAGGATAGGAAAAGTCCTACCATGGGACGACCAAACAGGGCTACCATAGCCATGATAAAGACAGAAATCACAAGACCAATGGCGATGCCACTTCGCATGCCATAGCGGATTCGCTTTAGTTTACCGGCACCATAATTTTGTCCCACATAGGTGGAAGCGGCATAGCCGAGAGCGTTGGCGGAACAGTCCATAAAGGTATGCATTTTATTGGCAGAGGTACAGCCAGCCACTACAATATAACCGAAAGAGTTAATAACGGATTGAGCGTAGATACCTCCCAGGACAGTAACACACTGGGACAGGGCCTGGGGGATTCCCAGACGGCAGATTTCCCAAATAATGGCCTTGTCCGGTTGAAAATCCGATTTTTCCATAGAAAACACAGGATTTCTTTTGATGGCACTGAGGCAATAGAGAAAGGAAATCAATTGGGCAAGGAGAGTTGCTCCGGCAGCTCCTAAGATGCCCCAGCCAAGAAAAGCCACAAAAAGCAGATCCAGGAGAATATTGCAAATTCCGGCAATAAACATGGCAGTCAGGGGTGTTTTTCCATCCCCCACAGCCCTAAGGATCGCTCCGGACATATTGTAAGCTAAAATAATCAAGGTTCCGCAGTACATGGTGGTAAGGTAGGTTCGGGCTCCGTCAAAAATAGCATCTTCTGTGTTGAGAAGGTGCAGCAGAGAGGAGGCAGAGCTTACAGTGATGATGGTTAGGATAATTCCGAATACTAGAGATACCAGAATGCACATGGCTACGGATTTGCGAAAACGTTTTTTATCACCGGAGCCGAAGCTTTGAGCAACCACAGCAGAAAATCCCTGAGCCAAAGCAGTGATGCTCCATAGGATTAGCCAATAGAGCCAGTCGCAGGCACCAAGAGAGGCAAAGGCACTGACGCCCACACTTCTTCCCACAATGATGGCATCCACAATCTGGTACATTTGCTGGCCAAGGTTGGTTAAAATCAAGGGAATTGCCAGGCGAAGAATTAGGCCGGTAGGCTTCCCTTGTGTCATATCAATGGAACGTTCCATTTTCTATTCTCCTTCTTATATAATTAGTAATTTTATACAAGTATATGATAACAAAAGAGCGTTTTTTGTGCAATAATATCAGCTGTGAAGATCGGAGAAAATTGTGCTATTATAGGAGATAAGTTTGGACGAGTTCCAACTATGTCATAAGAGAGAAGGATGTTTCGATGAAGAGATTATTACCCTATCTGAAAGGCTACGAAAAAGAAACCGTTCTGGCTCCTTTATTTAAGTTATTGGAGGCCTTGATGGAACTGATGGTGCCCTTGCTTGTAGCCCGGATTATCAATGAAGGAATTTCGGAAAAAAGCATGAGCCAGGTGGCCCTTAATTTTGCCCTGATGTTGCTTTTGGCAATTCTGGGAATGAGTTTTTCTTTTACCTCTCAATGGTTTTCTGCTAAGGCCAGTGTAGGCTTTGCCACCGCCCTGCGGCAGGCGCTTTTTGATCACATTCAAAGCCTTACCTATAAGGAATTAGATACGGTGGGTACCGATACCTTGATTACCCGAATGACCAGTGATGTGAATCAGGTGCAAAGTGGTGTGAATATGGGCCTGCGTCTCTTGCTTCGCAGCCCATTTATTGTTTTTGGTGCCATGATCATGGCTTTTACGATCAATGTAAAATGCGCCTTGATTTTCTTGGTAGCGATTCCGGTTTTAAGTATAGTGGTTTATGGCATTATGCTGATTAGTATTCCCCTCTTTAAGAAAGCCCAGAAAAATCTAGATGAGCTTTTGGGTATTAGTAGGGAGAATTTAACAGGAGTTCGGGTGATTCGTGCCTTTGGAAAAGAAGAGGATTCCATCAAGGAGTTTGATCAGAAGAATCATCAATTGACAAAATCCAATGAATTTGTTGGACGCATTTCTGCACTTATGAATCCTATGACCTATGTAATCATCAATATTGCGGCGGTTCTTTTGATTCGCCAGGGTGCTCTTCAAGTGCATCTTGGCAATCTTCTCCAGGGTGACGTGGTGGCTTTGTATAATTATATTTCTCAGATTACCGTGGAATTGATTAAATTAGCCACCTTGATCGTTACTTTGAATAAATCCATGGCTTGTGCGGATCGTGTGGCAAATGTATTTGATATTCAAACGGATATGACCTATCCCAAGGAAGCATCCTTGCATCAGGATCGTAAAGATTCGGATACCGTTTTATCGTTTGATCATGTAAGCTTTACCTATCCCAATTCTTCCGAGAGTGCTATTGAGGATATAGATTTTCAGGTAAAAAAAGGTCAGACGGTAGGTATTATTGGAGGTACCGGAAGTGGCAAATCTACTTTGGTGAATTTGATTCCCAGATTTTATGATGTGACCCAGGGTTCTGTGAAAATTTACGGAAAAGATGTGCGGGAGTATCCGGAGGGGGCATTGGTTCAGCAGATTGGTTTAGTACCCCAAAAAGCAGTTCTTTTTGAGGGCAGCATCCGAGAAAATCTTCTCTGGGGAAATGAAAATGCCAGCGATCAGGAGCTTTGGAAGGCTTTGAAGATTGCTCAGGCCAGGGAAATCGTAGAAGGTAAGGAAGATCATCTGGATTCCCAGGTGCGTCAGAATGGACGCAACCTATCTGGTGGACAGAGACAGCGTCTCACCATTGCCCGGGCCTTGGTGGGAAATCCCCAAATTCTCATTATGGATGATTCGGCTAGTGCGCTGGATTTTGCTACGGATGCAAGGCTGAGAAAGGCCATTTCCCAGATGGAAGGGGATATCACCACTTTCATCGTGTCTCAACGAACTGTTAGTATTATGGATGCAGACTTGATTCTGGTTCTAGACAATGGTCAGTTGGTAGGTAAGGGAAATCATGAGGAGTTGATGAACAGTTGTCCGATCTATGAGGAAATTTATTATTCTCAGTTTCCGGAGAAGCGGGGGCAGATAGCAAATCATGGTAAGGAGGTGCTGGCATAATGAAAAAACATGGAGAAAAAAATCAGGCTAGCGTAAGTACCAAGACCATGAAAATGCTTTTGCGGGAGATTGGACTATATAAGTTTTTGTTGGTATTTTCTATCTTACTGGCGGCAGTGTCCAGTATTTTGCAGCTGTACATTCCTATTGTTTTTGGTCATGGAATCGACTGTATCGCCAGTTCTGGTCAGGTAGATTTTACAGTTTTAGGCAGCTATCTTTTGAAAATTGCTTTACTTGCTATTTTGGCTGCCATTTTAATCTGGCTGATGAATCTCATCAATAATCGCCTGACTTATCAGGTGGTGGAGGATATTCGGAAAAAGGCCATTCGCAAGATTCAAAATCTGCCCTTGTCCTATTTGGATAGTCACAGTAGTGGGGATACGGTGGGACGTATTATTGCAGATGTGGATCAACTATCGGATGGATTGCTTCTTGGCTTCACCCAGCTTTTTACAGGCCTGGTTACTATTGTGGTCACCATTGCCTTTATGCTTTCGAAAAATGTGCTGATTTCTCTTTTGGTCATTGCCATGACTCCCATCAGCTTTTTGGTGGCCAACTATATAGCCAGCCATTCTTACAAAATGTTTCGTAAGCAGACCGATGTCAGAGGACGCCAGACAGCTCTGGTGGAGGAAATGATTGGCAATCAAAAGATTGTTAAGGCTTTTGGACATGAAGAGAAGGCTTCCGCTCAATTCAAAGAAGTAAACCTGGAATTGCAGGGGGCTTCCCAGATGGCGGTATTTTTCAGTTCTCTTACCAATCCTTCGACTCGGGCAGTGAATAATGTCATCTATGCTTTGGTCGCTTTAGTGGGAGCTGGAAGAGTCATTGCAGGAGGTCTTACGGTAGGCGATCTTACGGTGCTTCTTTCCTATGCCAACCAATATATGAAACCCTTTAACGATATCAGCAGTGTTCTTACAGAATTTCAGAATGCCTTGGCATGTGCGGCCAGAGTATTTGAGCTTATTGAAGCAGAGCCGGAAGTGGCAGATGCAAAAGAGGAGTTGGGCTTGCCCAAAGGGGAAATCGCTGTGGATGGCGTGGATTTTTCCTACGATCCCGGCCAGTCTTTGATTAAGGATTTTAACCTGCATATTAAGCCTGGAACCAATGTGGCCATTGTGGGTCCTACCGGCTGCGGCAAATCCACTTTGATCAACCTGCTCATGCGATTTTATGATGTAAATGCTGGGGCCATTTCTGTGGATGGTAAAGATATCCGAAGTGTCAGCAGGCATTCTCTGAGGGGAAGCTATGGTATGGTACTGCAGGAAACCTGGCTGAAAAATGCCAGTGTGCGGGACAATATCCGCTTTGGCAAGCCGGAAGCTAGCGATGAGGAAATTATTGCAGCGGCCAAGGAAGCCAGAAGTTGGGATTTCATACGACGTATGCCGGCGGGCTTGGATACGGTGGTTAATGACAATAGTCTTAGCCAGGGACAAAAGCAGCTGCTTTGTATTACCAGAGTGATGCTGAGTCTTCCTCCTATGTTGATTTTAGACGAGGCCACCTCCAGTATTGATACCCGTACCGAGTTGTTAATTCAGGAGGCCTTTCATAAGATGATGAAGGGCAGGACTAGTTTTATCGTTGCCCACCGTCTGTCTACCATTAGAAATGCAGACATCATTTTAGTTATGAAGGATGGAAAAATCATCGAGCAGGGAGATCATGAGTCCCTGCTGCAACAGAAAGGATTCTATTGGCAGTTGTATTATGCTCGCTAGAGTGTTTTGAGATTTGCTGGAAAATAGAAAAATTTTCAGATGATTTCACATAAGTTTGCATTTTTATTGAAATAAATGTGTTGACATTCAAAAAAATGGATTGTAATATAGTGTAGCGCGCTACATGTAGCACGCTACACTATATTGCGTTATAGGAAACAAAGTCAATTTCTTATATAGGGAGGTGATAGGATTTGGATATAGGATTTCTGCTAAAACAGATCAATGATAGAATTCATACCATGGTGAATTTGGGATTAAAGTGCCATGATTTGACCATGTCACAGATTCGGGTGTTGGATTATGTAACCTATCGTGGTGGTCAGACGACGCAGAAGGACATAGAAAAATTTCTGGGAGTGAAGCATCCTACCGTTGTAGGTCTTGTGCAGAGATTGGAAAAAAATGGCTATGTTAGTTGCAGTATGGATTCCGCATGCAAGAGAAATAAAATTGTTACGGAAACAGAAAAATGTGTGGAATTTCGGCAGGAGACAGATCTTAGCAGGAAAAAACTGGAGGATATGCTGACGGAGGGCATGACCCAGGAGGAGGTTGCAGAGTTAAAAAGAATGCTGACCATTATGAATGGCAATCTGGCAAAATTTTTTAGTTTATGTCCAAAAGAGCAGCCCCATATATTTGAAAATCATAATCGGTTCGAAGAGCAGAATCGATTGGAAAAGCGAAATCTAAAGGAGATTTCGGAAAAAGAGGAGGTAAATAATGATTAAAACCCTATTAAAGAGTGTCAGAGAATATAAAAAAGACTCCATTCTGGCACCGGCTTTTGTAGCAGCGGAGGTCATCCTGGAATGTTTGATCCCTCTGATCATGGCAAGCCTGATTGATGAAATGACGGGGGAGAGCATGAGCCCCATCATTAAGTATGGTACGGCACTTTTGATTATGGCCATGATCTCACTGTTTTGTGGAGTTATGTCAGGAAAACATGCGGCAACGGCATCTTGTGGTTTTGCCAAGAATCTGCGCCAGGATATGTATTATAAGATTCAAACATTTTCCTTCGCAGACATTGATGTGTTTTCTTCATCATCTTTGGTGACTCGATTGACCACAGATATTACCAATGTGCAGAATGCTTACCAGATGATTATTCGAATTGCCATCAGAACACCTTTGATGTTGATATTCTCTGTGATTATGAGTATTTCCATCAGCCCTAGAATGTCTATGGTGTTTCTTTTTCTGATTCCATTTTTGGGAATAATTATTTTTGCTATTACAAGTATTACTTTCCCAATCTTTAAGAGAATCTTTAAGAAATATGATGCTTTGAACAATTCCGTTCAGGAAAATATTGCAGGCATCCGTGTGGTGAAGTCTTTTGTCCGTGAGGATTATGAGACAAAAAAATTCGGTGTGGCTTCTCAGGATGTATGTAACGACTTCACCATGGCAGAAAAAATTCTGGCTCTTATGCAGCCGTCCATGATGTTGGGTGTATATATTGCAACTCTCTTTCTTTCCTACTTTGGAGCAAAGCTGATTATCAGCAGTGTGGGAACCGAACTTACCACAGGTGAGCTTTCTTCCCTGATTTCCTACAGTGTACAGGTGCTGATGTCCATTATGATGCTTTCTATGGTATTTGTTATGAGTGCCCTGGCAGGTGAGGCAGGTAACCGTATTGCAGAAGTGTTGAACCATGAGAGTATTTTGACCTCTCCGGAAAATGGACTTACAGAGATTGCAAATGGAGATATTCAATTCCAGAATGTATCCTTCCGTTATTCCAAGAATAGCAAAAAGGATGTATTATCTGACATTAATTTGGATATTAAGGCCGGTGAATCTGTAGGTATTATCGGTGGTACCGGATCTTCTAAGACCTCTTTGATTCAGCTGATTTCCAGACTTTATGATGTTAGCGAAGGACAGGTTCTGGTAGGCGGAAAAGATGTTCGCGAATATGATCTGCAGGCTCTTCGCGATGAGGTAGCTGTGGTTCTGCAGAAAAATGTATTGTTTGCAGGAAGTATCAAGGACAATATGCGTTGGGGCGATAAGAATGCCTCCGATGAAGAAATTGAGAGAGTATGTCGTCTGGCTCAGGCAGATGAGTTTATTCAGACCTTTCCAGACAAATACGATACCATGATTGCCCGAGGCGGTAATAACGTATCCGGTGGCCAGAAGCAGAGACTTTGTATCGCCAGAGCTTTACTGAAAAAGCCGAAAATCCTTATTATGGATGACTCTACCTCTGCGGTAGATACCAAAACAGATGCTTTGATTCGTCAGGCTATGCAGAATGAAATTCCCAATACCACGAAGATTGTAATTGCTCAGCGTGTTTCCTCTGTCCAGGATGCAGACAAAATTATCGTTATGGATGGCGGACGCATCGTAGAAATGGGTAATCACGAGGAACTTTTAGCAAAAAATGGTATTTATCGTGAAGTATATGACTCACAGAACAGAAAGGAGGCGTAAGCATGCCGGGAGGAAGAAGAAAAGCAAGCCCTCAGGGGGCAAAAAAGGGAACATTTCCCCGTTTTATGAAATATCTGATGCACTATTATAAAGCCTACATGATTATCGTGGCCATCTGCATCACAGTTAGTGCCATCGCCTCTACGGCGGGAACGGTATTTCTGCAGCGCCTAATTGATGAATGTATTCAGCCAGGTATGGAAAAGGGCCTGGATGCTGTAATGGGAGATCTGGTAAGAATTCTTCTTATGATGGTAAGTATTTATCTGGTAGGTATCATTTGTGCCTTTGTATACACTCGCTTGATGGCGATCGTAACCCAGGGAACACTGAAGCATATGCGTGATGACATGTTCACAAAAATGCAGACCTTCCCCATTCGTTATTTTGATACCCATGCCCATGGTGACATCATGAGTACTTATACCAATGATACCGATGCCATTCGTATGATGATCAGCCAGAGTTTACCTACAACGGTTTCTTCTATTTTAACGATTGCATCCGTTGCCATTATGATGCTCTACTATAGTATCTGGCTGACTCTTCTGGTATTTATCGTGATTCTCCTTATGCTGAAAATCACCGGTAAATTTGGTGGAGATAGTGCCAAATATATGATGGCTCAGCAGAGATCCCTGGCTTCCGTGGAAGGTTACATAGAGGAAATGATGGCCGGCCAGAAGGTGGTTAAGGTATTTAACCACGAGGAAGAATGTAAAAAAGATTTTACCAAGTTGAACAATCAGCTGTTTGTAGATGGAGAAAAGGCCAATATCGCAGGTAATATTTTGAATCCCATCCTGAATAATATAGGAAATATTATGTATGTGCTTTTGGCAGTGGTAGGTGGTCTGCTGGTATACTTTGGAGCACCCAATATTTGCCTTCGTGGTATTGCAGCTATTACCATTGGATCTATTGTATCCTTCCTTAGTATGTCAAGACAGCTATCCCAGACCATCGGACGTTTCTCTATGCAGGTATCCATGGTAGCCATGGGTCTTGCCGGTGCCAGCCGTGTATTTGAAATCATGGATGAGGAGCCGGAGGCAGATGAGGGATATGTTACCCTGGTTCGCGCTTATAAAGATGAAAATGGTCAGCTGCATGAGACAGAGAAGAAGACCAATATGTGGGCATGGAAGCATTATCATAAAGCAGACAATACCACAGAGTATAAGGAATTGACCGGAGATGTGCGTATGGAGCATGTGGATTTCGGCTATGTGCCAGAAAAGACCGTCCTTCATGACGTAACCTTGTATGCAAAACCAGGTCAGAAAATCGCCTTTGTAGGTGCTACTGGTGCTGGTAAAACTACTATTACCAATCTGATCAACCGCTTTTATGACATTCCCGATGGTAAGATTCGTTACGATGGAATCAACATCAATAAGATTCGCAAGCCAGATCTAAGACATTCTCTTGGAGTGGTACTTCAGGATGTAAACCTCTTTACGGGAACGGTTATGGACAACATTCGTTATGGTCGTCTGGATGCTAGCGATGAGGATTGTATCCAGGCTGCTAAGCTGGCAAATGCAGATGATTTCATCAGCCGTCTGCCTCAGGGCTATGATACGGTTCTTACCGGAAATGGTGCCAGCCTTTCCCAGGGCCAGAGACAGTTGATCTCCATCGCCAGAGCTGCCGTGGCAGATCCGCCGGTAATGATTTTGGATGAGGCTACATCTTCCATCGATACCCGTACAGAAGCATTGGTGCAGCAGGGTATGGATAACCTGATGAAGGGCCGTACCGTATTCGTTATCGCCCATCGACTGTCCACTGTTAGAAATAGTGATGCCATTATGGTGTTGGATCATGGTAACATCATTGAAAGAGGTACCCATGATGATCTGATTGCACAGAAGGGTGTTTACTATCAGCTGTATACAGGTGCTTTTGAATTGGAGTAAATGCAGACACTCTAGTGCATGGAAATTTAGAAATATGGTAATTCGAAACAATTTAAAACATTGAATAAAAAAATAAAATTATAAAATAATAAATTAAAAAAATACTAACTTAAAAACAGCATAATATAATGTGAATTGCGGACGCCTCCCGGTGCCCTGCAAGTCCTGTGTCAGACTCGTTTCCTGTAAGATTTTCGGCGCTTATTTTCTGCCATTCGGGCCAAATCGCTTCGCTTGGAGGCCCTCGGTGGCAGAAGCTAGCCAAAAATCTTACGTGGGAAGCCTCGTATTCCACAGGACTTGCAGGGCACCGGGAGGCTGTTTTGCGCAATCGCAATTATGTACCAGCCTATCCTGGATCTGGGTTCTTGAGTTCAACGTTCCAAAGTCCCAAATATTCGATTCCTGTGGTGTGTGACCTTGAGTTATGCTAACATGGACATATATGAAAAGGAGGAATTTTGGTATGAAAAAGAATGAAAAAGAAACTTATCTATCATTTCATTGGCTACTGCGTCTGGCATTTATTGCAGTTGCCTTTTTTTTACTTGGTGTGATAGGAGAAACAAAAAATGTTGAGGCTGCTGGAAAACTTGTAGCTGAAGGTGGAGATTTTATTGGAAGAGGGGAAAAGTTACAGGTAGATTTTTCTACCAAAACAAAAGGTATCATTGTCATAGAATGTGAAGCTGGTGGGCCATCGAGCAAGAAAAAAATGCAGATTGTTTTGGATGCTGAGGGATCTGCGTCACATATTGAAAAGGAAACAGTTACGATACCTAAACTGGGCTCGGATTATACATGGAATGATTGCTTTTATTCAAGGAAGAAACAAACCCCTGGAAATTACAGGTATACGATTAAGAATCTAGGTTCTACGACAATAGCTATAGATTATAAAATTTCTGTATATTCTACTTTTACGAATTACCTTAAAGTAAAGAAGGCGATGAGTTTAAAAACTGGAGATATAGAATCTTTGACTTTGAAGTCAGCATCGTCAAACAAGGTGATACAACTAAAAAAGGTATACAGCACAAATGAAGCAATTGCTAAAATTGTTGGTGAAGGCGCTTGTGCCAATAAATATTTTCTTAACATTAAAGGTAAAAAAGTGGGTACTTGTTCACTTGTGATAGTAATGTCAAATGGGAACAAATATAGAGTTAAAATAACCGTAAAAAAACATGAGCCATACATAAAGTGGAATTCCATATCACATTATGTTTATGGTGATAGAATACAAAATAAATTATACAATGCGTCTGGTGTGACTTGGTCTTCAAGTGATAGTTCTGTAGCATGATTGTCATGTGTGGAATTCTGATAGTTGTATAAAAGTCGGGAAAAAATGGTA
>CAVBGA010000196.1:0-13964 GCA_963594675.1 Lachnospiraceae bacterium | reverse complement strand
GCAGTTATGGGTGGAATCTTAAAGAAGGGTCTGGCGAAACCGGAGGAAATTATGGGCTCTAATCCCCATCAGCCTGCTTTGGACAAGGTGAAAAATTCCTTTGGAATTCAGGTAACCCTTGATAATAAGGAAGCGGTTTCTTGGGGAGAGATTGTATTTCTGGGTATGAAACCCCAACAGGCAGAGAATGCGGTGCCAGGGGTAGCCAAAGTTCTGACTAGGGATCAACTTTTGATTTCCATGGTAACGGGAAAAACAGTGGATTGGTTGGAAAATCAACTGGGAAGTGATAAGAAGATTATTCGCATTATGCCTAATACCCCGGCTTTGGTAGGAGAGGGTATGACAGCAGTTATTCCTAATAAAAATGTCAGCGAGGGGGAACTAGATATGGCCATGCAGCTTTTCTCCAGCTTTGGAAAGGCGCAGGTAATTCCGGAACATCTTTTGAATGCGGAGATGGCTGCAGCTTCCTGTTCACCGGCTTATGTATTTATGATGATTGAAGCTATGGCGGATGGCGCAGTTGCTGGAGGAATTCCCAGAAGCCAGGCGATGGAATTTGCGGCTCAGGCGGTCCTTGGCAGTGCCAAAATGGTTCTTGAGACTGAGAAACATCCTGGAGAGCTGAAAGATATGGTATGCTCGCCAGCAGGAACGACCATTGAGGCAGTCCGTGTATTGGAAGAAAATGGTTTCCGGGCAGCTCTAATGGACGCTATGAAAGCCTGCATTAAGAGAGCTGAGGAATTATAAACCAATACATCGGTACGTTAGTACAATAAAAGGCAAATCTTAATCAACCTTCTAAAATAATCTGATAAATATATGTTACATCCGAGGCTGAATTTCTTCTATGTTCCGAAAGTCAAATAAATCTTTTAGAGGAACATGAAGGGCCTCGGAAATATCAATCAGCACAGAAAGGGAAACTGATTTTTTTCCATTAGGTGCTTCAAGGTTACTTATATGGGTACGGCTACAGTTTACCATCTCAGCCAATTCTATCTGGGACAATCCCTTAAGTCTACGATAATATGCAATTGTAAGTCCAAGCAGTCGAAGCTGCGTGTCTTTGTAGCTGCTCATTACGCATTCTCCAGTTGCAAGAATTCCGTTTTTTGCTTCTACATCAGTTTAGACTTTTATTTGCCATCTTAAAACAATCTGCAAGTGTACAAATGCAAACTCATAGTTTACATTTGTCGAAACTCAGGGTGCTATTGTGGTAAGCGGAAGACCAGGTTACCTCTTCTCCGAACCATTCAGGTGCTACAAAGGCATTGGCATCATCCTCTGTGGGAAATTCTACTTCCAAGATCATAAGTCCTTCGTAGGGGGCCTCAAATATATCAATCTCAGCGGTTAAGTCTCCGGGGAGGGGCATAAGGTATCGAGTTTTTGATAAAATGATTCCGTCCGCTTTTTCCCGCAGGTGCTCATAGGAACTTTTGTTAAGAGGCAGATTATATTCTTCTCTGGCCATGAGACCGCCGGATTTATAAGTCAGGATATAGTCATCATCCTGTTGGCGGATTCTTACTACAGGATTGGTATTAAGATAAGCTTGTTCGATCTTATGGTAGGAAAGCTCGGATAGATTTTCCGGGGCTTTTTTTAATAAAAATTTCCTTTCGATTTCCATGATATTTTCTCATCCTTTCATCTATAATTAAGTAAGCAAGCCTGAATCTGGCGAGCAAGAATCGTATGCGAGTCTTGACTTAGTCTGAGTATACACGGTTCAACTTTTGAAAACAAGTTTGCAAAATTTTAGTTTGCATGCAGGGGAGAAAAATTTGATTTTGAAAATTGGGATAATAGAATAAGAGATATAAAAAGTAGATATGATAGAAAGTCAGGCTTGCATGGCTTTGAAAAAAGAAATAAGTTCCTGGATGATATCCTGCGCCTGGATGGACAAGGAATTGTAATCGTTAATCATAGAAAAGACAGCGTAGGTATTTGAAGTGCTGACCTGCCCGGCAATCTGTCCTGTATTTGTTTCCATAGGTGTCCAAAAGACAGCAATAGGAACTTGGTATAATTGGGATAAGGCTAAAAGTGTTTCATGGCTGGGACTTCGTTTTCCAGTTTCATAGTTGGAGTAGGTCTGCCTTTGAATGTTCAGCCATTTGGCAACGTAGGATTGCGTAAAATTATGAGATTTGCGTAGAGCACGCATATTAAAGGCGATGATATCAGTTCTATCCATATAGTTCCTCCTGGAAAACTGGCTGAAGGGATTTAAAGTGTATACTTCATTATAACAAAGTGCGAAAAGGAAAGATATTGTGAAATGGAGACAGGATCGTCTAAGTGCAAATGAGTTAACATTGACCAAGATGTGAAAAAAGCTGAAGAAAAAGGCAAAAACTAGACTTCATTTGTATCTCTGTGCTATAATCTCAGTATTCGGGTATCTTGAACCCATATACGTAAGAATGTTTGAGACAGGAGGAAGTATTGCAATGGCAAAAGTTTATATTTTTCTAGCAGAAGGATTTGAAGAAGTAGAGGCACTTACCACCATTGATCTTTTGAGAAGAGCAGGAGTGGAAGTGGTGATGACTTCTATCATGGATAAGAAAGAAGTAACCGGTGCCAATAATATTACAGTAGTGGCAGAGAAGCTTTTTGGCGATATTGACGCATCAGATGCGGACATGCTGATTCTCCCAGGAGGACAGCCAGGTACCACGAATTTGGGAAATTACAAGCCACTGACGGATCTTTTGACAGATTGGAACAAGGCAGGCAAAAAGTTGGCAGCGATTTGTGCAGCTCCTACTGTATATGGCGGACTTGGTTTTCTGGAAGGCAAGAATGCAACCTGCTATCCCGGCTGCGAAGGTATGCTTACAGGAGCTAAAACCAGTACTCAGCGCGTAGTAACAGATGGCAATATTACCACCAGTCGTGGTATTGGAACAGCTATTTCCTTCTCTCTGGAATTGATCAGCATTTTGGTAAGTACAGATAAGGCCAGTGCAGTAGCAGAGGAAATTGTCTACGGACACACGAAATAATACTGGAAATTGTTTATTGCTTATGCTATACTACTGCAATGACTGTTAATATACATATAGTATATATAGGGATTTTTTCTTTTTATATAAGAAAGAACGAGGAGGAAGTTTAAAGAAATGAGCGTACAGGTAGAAAATCTGGAGAAAAACATGGCAAAGCTGACCATCGAGGTTTCAGCAGAAGAACTTGAGAAAGCAATTCAGGCTGCATATTTAAAACAGCGCAACAGAATCAGCATCGCAGGATTCCGTAAAGGAAAAGCTCCGAGAAAAATGATCGAGAAAATGTATGGTGCTGGTGTATTCTATGAAGATGCTGCAAATTCCCTGATTCCGGAAGCATATACAAATGCATCTGCAGAGAGCGAGCTGGATATCGTTTCTCAGCCTTCCATCGATGTTGTACAGCTTGAGGCAGGTAAGCCTTTCATCTTTACTGCAGAAGTAGCTGTAAAACCGGAAGTTACTCTTGGAGAGTACAAAGGACTTGAGGTTCCTAAGTCAGACATTACTGTAACTGATGAGGATATTGAGAAAGAACTGAAAAAAGAGCAGGAGAAGAATTCACGCGTTGTTGATGTGGAAGACAGAGCTGTAGAAGATGGCGATACAATCCACTTCGATTTCGAAGGATTTATGGATGGCGAAGCTTTCGAAGGTGGAAAAGGTGAGAACTATCCTATGGTAATTGGCTCTCATGCTTTCATCCCAGGATTCGAGGAGCAGCTGGTAGGTCATAATGTTGGTGAAGAGTTTGATGTAAACGTTACCTTCCCAGAGGAGTATCAGGCAGAAGAACTGGCTGGAAAACCTGCAGTATTCAAATGTAAGATCAACAAGATCGAGACAAAAGAGTATCCGGAGCTTGATGATGATTTCGCAAAGGATGTATCTGAGTTCGATACCATTGATGAGTATAAAGCAGATATCAAGAAAAATCTTGAAACTCAGAAGGCTGAGGATGCTAAGCGTGCAAAAGAAGATGCAGCTGTTGATGCAGCTGTAGCAAATGCAAGTATGGAAGTACCGGAGGCTATGATTGATACTCAGGCAGATCAGATGTTCTCTGATTTCGCAAGAAGAATTACTTCCCAGGGTATCACAATGGAGCAGTATATGCAGATTACAGGTGCTACTGAGGATGCTATGAGAGAGCAGCTGAAACCTCAGGCTCTGAAACGTATCCAGAGCAGACTGGTGCTTGAGAAGATTGCAGAAGTTGAGAAGATTGAAGTTTCTGACGAGAGATTTGATGAAGAAGTTGCCAAGATGGCTGAGATGTACAAAATGGAGGCTGATAAGCTGAAAGGACTTCTCGGTGATCTGGAGACAGAGCAGATGAAGAAGGATATTGCTGTTCAGGATGCTGTAACTCTGGTAGCAGATGCCGCTGTTGAAGTGGAAGCTGCAAAAGAAGAGAAAGCAGAGGAAGAGTAATAAGATCCTTAAGTAAGGAGCGATTATATGAGTTTGGTACCTTATGTTATTGAGCAGACAAGCCGTGGCGAGCGTAGCTATGACATCTATTCCCGTTTGCTGAAGGATAGAATTATTTTCTTCGGTGAGGAGGTCAACGATACAACAGCTAGTATTGTTGTTGCCCAGTTGCTTTTCCTTGAGGCAGAGGATCCGGGAAAGGATATTCAGCTCTATATCAACAGCCCAGGTGGTTCTGTAACAGCAGGTATGGCAATTTACGATACTATGCAGTATATCAAGTGTGATGTGTCTACGATTTGTATCGGTATGGCAGCGAGCATGGGCGCATTCCTTCTTTCCGGAGGTGCGAAAGGCAAGAGATTTGCTCTTCCTAATGCAGAGATTATGATTCATCAGCCATCCGGCGGAGCACAGGGACAGGCTACGGAGATCAATATCGTGGCAGAACATATTCTTAAAACGAAGAAAAAGCTGAATGAGATCCTTGCTCAGAATACTGGCCAGCCACTGGAAAAGATTGAGGCGGACACAGAGCGCGACAATTATATGAGTGCACAGGAAGCGATGGACTACGGTCTGATCGACGGTGTTATTTCAAACAGATAAAGCGATGAATAAGGCTCCTGCATCTGCAGGAGTCTTATGTGGCGTTTACACATAATGTAGATTTTGCAGTGAGAATGCGAAATCGAGAAAGGAATAGTTTACATAATGGCATCTAAAGGAGATATGAAAATTCGTTGCTCTTTTTGCGGAAAAACAGAAGATCAGGTGCATAAGCTAATTGCAGGACCTGACGGTGCATTTATCTGTGACGAATGCGTCGAGATCTGTTCCGAGATTATTGATGAGGAACTGGCAGGGCGTACAAGCAATGAGCTAGAGGGAATTAACCTGCTGAAGCCGAGAGAATTGAAAGAGATTCTGGATCAGTATGTCATCGGGCAGGACGAGGCAAAGAAGGTATTGTCTGTTGCTGTATATAACCATTATAAGAGAGTTTTGGCAGAGGATTCTTCCGATGTAGAACTTCAGAAAAGTAATATTCTTATGCTGGGACCGACAGGATCCGGTAAGACACTCTTGGCACAGACTTTGGCGAGAGTTTTGAATGTTCCCTTTGCTATTGCTGATGCAACTACTTTGACAGAGGCTGGATATGTGGGAGAGGATGTGGAAAACATTCTTTTGAAGATAATTCAGGCTGCTGATTTTGATATTGCAAGAGCCCAGCATGGTATCATTTATATTGATGAGATTGATAAGATTACAAGAAAATCTGAGAACGCATCTATTACAAGAGATGTTTCTGGTGAAGGTGTGCAGCAGGCTTTATTGAAGATTATTGAGGGTACCGTTGCGAGTGTTCCCCCCCAGGGTGGACGTAAGCATCCTCATCAGGAATTTATCCAGATTGATACCACAAATATCCTCTTTATCTGTGGTGGTGCTTTCGAAGGTTTGGATAAAATTATTGAGACCAGACAGGATACAAAGTCGATAGGTTTCAATTCCGTAATAACAGAGAAAAAGTCTCATAATGTAGGAGAACTGCTTCGTCAGGTTATGCCTCAGGATTTCATCAAGTTTGGATTGATCCCAGAGTTTATCGGACGTGTTCCGGTGGTTGTTACCCTGAACTCATTGGATGAAGAGGCTTTGATCCGCATTCTTAAAGAGCCGAAGAATTCTTTGGTAAAACAGTATGCGAAACTGTTTGAGATGGATGGAGTGGATTTGGAATTTGAGGAAGATGCTCTTAGATGCATTGCTGAAAAGGCGCTGGAGAGAAAAACAGGGGCTCGTGGCCTTCGCTCTATTGTAGAGGAGACGGTTATGGATCTCATGTTTGACATCCCTTCTGATGAGACAATCCGTAAGTGCATTGTGACAAAAGCGGCGGTTGAGAAGGAAGAGGAGCCGGTAATTACCAGAGGTGAGGCTGCTCAAGCACCGAAAAAGACAACTCGTAAGAGACGCAGCAGTAAGACCGTAACTGCTTAATGCCCAAATAAACAGAGAAAGCTGCTTAGGGCAGGGTCTCTGTATGGCATGCATTTCATGATGTATGCCTGCGAGTTTAAACATTACAGGAAAAGAGGAAACGGTTCATGAATGAAATGATCAAAGTGTTGCCAACGATTGCTCTGCGTGGGACAACAATCCTTCCGGACATGATCGTACATTTTGATATAAGCAGAGAGAAATCTGTGCGCGCTGTGGAAGAAGCTATGCTTCAGGATCAGACGGTATTTCTTCTGACACAAAAAGAGCTTAGTGTGGAAAATCCTGGCCCCCAGGATCTTTATAAGGTGGGAACCATTGGCCGAATCAAGCAGGTAGTTAAGATGCCGAAGCAGATTCTGAGAGTTTTGGTGGAAGGTATTGAGAGAGCAGAATTTATCAGCTTTTTCAAGGAGGATCCCTATCTTGAGGCAGAAGTTGCCAAATATGACGCAGGAGATCCGATTCCGGGTTCTTCCAATGTCAGAGAGGCTATGCTTCGCAATCTGAAAGAGATTTTTATCACCTACTGTCAGGAAAGCAAGAAGATTAATAAGGAGAGTACCACCCAGATTTTGGAGTGTAATGAGCTGGAAAAGCTGGTGGATTTGATTGCTGTTGCTCTTCCTTTGGAATATCAACAACGCCAGCAGCTGCTGGAGGCGGTAACTGCATCGGAACGCTATGAACTTCTGGGCCTTCTAATGAGTAAAGAGGTTGAAATCCTGAAGATTCGTGAGGATCTCCAGATGAAGATCAAAGAACGTCTGGATAAAAATCAGAAGGACTATATTCTTCGGGAACAGATGAAATTGATTCGCGAGGAGTTGGGGGAAGATACGACAGCCAGCGATGCGGATCGTTTTGAAGTGGAAGTAAAGAAACTGAAGGCTTCTAAGGAAGTAAAAGAGAGAATTTCCGAGGAAATCCGCCGCTTCCGCAATGTAGCCAACAATGCTTCAGAAAGTACAGTGGTTCGCAGCTATATTGAGACTCTTTTAAAAATGCCTTGGGATAAGGTTTCGAGAGATAATAAAGATATTGAGAAGGCGAAGGCAATCCTTCAGGAGGATCATTACGGACTGGAAAAGGTGAAAGAGAGAATTCTGGAATTTTTGGCAGTTCGAGCTTTGAACAAAAAAGGGGACAGCCCCATTATTTGCCTGGTAGGACCTCCAGGAACTGGTAAAACCTCCATTGGACGTTCTATTGCCAGAGCTTTAAATAAAAAATATGTTCGGATCAGTCTGGGCGGTATTCGTGATGAGGCGGAAATCCGTGGACATCGGAGAACCTATGTAGGTGCCATGCCAGGAAGAATCGCAAATGGGTTAAAGCAGGCAGGGGTAAAGAATCCTGTAATGCTTTTGGATGAGATAGATAAGGCCAGCAGCGATTATAAGGGAGATACCTCTTCTGCCTTGCTTGAGGTTCTTGATTCTGAACAAAATAGTAAATTTGCAGATCATTATATTGATATGCCTATAGATTTGTCTGAGGTTCTTTTTATTGCTACAGCAAATGATGTAAATACCATTCCACGTCCTCTTTTGGACCGTATGGAACTTATTGAAGTCAGCAGCTATACGGAGAATGAAAAATATCATATTGCCCAGGAGCACCTTCTGCCGAAGCAGTTAAAGGCTCATGGAATCTCCCCCAGCCAGCTGACTATCAGTGATGAGGCTATAAGATTGATGATCAGCGGCTATACCAGAGAAGCTGGTGTGCGAAATCTGGAAAGAAAATTAGGGGAAATCTGCAGAAAAACGGCCAGAAAGCTTTTAGAAGATCATGAAGAAGGTGTGGAAGTAAGTGCAGATCATCTGGAAGAGTTTTTGGGACGGAAAAAGTTCGATGTGCAGATGAAAAATGAAAAAGATGAGATAGGTATCGTTCGTGGCCTTGCTTGGACTAGCGTAGGTGGGGATACCTTACAGATCGAAGTGAATCTCATGCCAGGAAGCGGAGAATTTATGCTGACCGGACAATTGGGAGATGTTATGAAAGAGTCTGCACGCGCAGGTATCAGTTATATTCGTTCTGTCGCCAAGACTTACGATATCCCTGATAACTTCTTTAAGGAACATGATATTCATATTCATATTCCGGAGGGGGCAGTGCCGAAGGACGGACCTTCTGCAGGTATCACCATGGCAACTGCTATGCTTTCTGCCATTACGGAGACTCCGGTAAGAGCAGATCTTGCCATGACTGGTGAGATAACACTTCGAGGCAGAGTTCTTCCTATTGGTGGTTTGAAGGAAAAACTGCTGGCAGCAAAAACAGCGGGAATTACGAAGGTTCTTGTTCCTGATAAGAATCGAGCTGACGTAGAGGAAATCGATAAAGAAATTACAGATGGTCTTACCATTGTTTTTGTTTCCCAGATGAAAGAGGTGCTGGAACAGGCACTGCTTATGGAGAAAAAAGCATGATCATTAAAAGTGTAGAATTAGAGACGGTTTGTGGTATTACCAGCAAGCTTCCGGAGAATCAGCTTCCGGAGATTGCTTTTGCAGGTAAATCGAATGTGGGTAAGTCTTCCCTGTTGAATGCACTGATCAATCGAAAATCTTTGGCAAGGATCAGTTCCTCGCCGGGAAAAACCCAGACCATCAACTTTTATAATGTAAATAAAAAAGTTTATTTTGTAGATCTTCCAGGCTATGGTTATGCGAAAGTGTCCGCAGAGGTCAGGGCCAAGTGGGGGAAAATGATTGAACGCTATTTGAAGAAATCCCAAGTTCTGAAAGCGATTTTCCTCTTGGTGGATATCCGACATGATCCGACTCAAAATGATATAGAAATGTATCAATGGATCAGATACAATGGCTATCGTCCTATCATTATTGCCACAAAGCTGGATAAACTGAAGCGAAGTCAGGTGGCAAAACATGTGAAGGCGATTCGGCAGAAATTAGAATTGGAAGGGGATGACATCCTGATTCCCTTCTCTTCTGTTTCAAAACAGGGAAGAGAAGAAATCTGGCAGGTGATTCAACAGTATATTGTAGAAGAAGATCAGGAGTAATTGGTACTGTTTGCTGGGTTCACAGTCACCAATCATCTGAACATGAGAGGGATCAGTGGAGAACACAGATCCCTTCTTCATTTTTATGGAAAAGAGGAAATTATGGAGAAGAAAAGAAATTATTTGACCCATCCGGCTGTGGTATGTATGTTGGCTTTGCTATGTACCTTGCTTTGGGGCAGTGCATTTCCCAGTGTGAAAATAGGCTATCGTTTGTTTTCTATTGATGGAGGCGATACCGGAAGTCAGATTCTGTTTGCCGGTTATCGTTTTACTTTGGCAGGCATTCTAGCCTGGGTCATCAGTTCTCTCATGCAGAAAAAACCAGCTTTTCCGGTAAAAGGGATTCGCGGTAAAGTAGTATTTCTGGGAATTTTGCAGACCACGATTCAGTATGTATTTTTTTACATTGGCTTATCCAATACCACAGGAGTTAAGGGTTCCATCATTACTGCGACGAATTCCTTTTTTTCCATCCTTTTGGCTCATTTTCTAATCAAGGGGGAAAAGATGACTCTGAGGAAATCTCTTGGCTGTCTTTTAGGTTTTGCCGGTGTTGTCGTGGTAAATACGACCAGCGGCGGATTTGCAGGAGGCTTTGCCTTAACGGGAGAAGGCTTTATGATAATTTCCTGTTTTGCCTACGCTTTGGCCGCAGTCTATGTAAAAAGCTTTACAGATCAGGATAATCCCTTTACTATTACTTCATGGCAGTTGTTATTGGGTGGGATTTTGCTGATCATCATTGGAAAATCTTTGGGAGGACAGGTCCATGGCTTTACACCGGTGAGCTCATTGCTCCTATTTTATATGGCAGTGATTTCCAGTGTGGCATTTTCTGTGTGGACTTTGCTATTAAAATATAATCCCGTGGGAACTGTGTCTATTTACGGATTTACCAATCCTGTTTTTGGAGTCATCCTTTCCGCTCTCTTTCTGGGAGAAAAGGCATTTACTCTGCAGAATCTACTGGGACTAATTTTGGTAAGTTTAGGAATTATTGTCGTTAACCGAACGGCTGCTAAGAGAAAGTAAAATGGGCGAAATAGAATCCATCTAATGGAATCTAAATCGTGAGAAATCAGGAGTCAGTATATGGGAATTTTAAAAACAGTAAAACTGATACATGATTATAAAAAGTATAATGAACAGGGAAATGTAGAGGAAACCTTAAGGGCCTTAAATGACGTGTCCATAGATGTGGAGGAGGGGCAATTTATTGCTATTTTAGGTCATAATGGATCTGGAAAATCTACTTTGGCCAAACATTTGAATGCCTTGCTTTTGCCGACAGAGGGAAGTGTCTGGGTGGATGCCATGGATACTCAGAAAGAAGAGGAAATCTGGAAGGTTCGACAAAAAGCCGGCATGGTTTTCCAGAATCCAGACAACCAGATTATTGGAACGGTTGTGGAAGAGGACGTGGGTTTCGGCCCGGAAAACCTAGGTGTGCCTACGGAAGATATATGGAGCAGGGTGACCAGCAGTTTGGAAGCAGTGGGTATGACAGCCTACCGAAAAAAATCTCCCAATAAGCTGTCTGGCGGACAAAAGCAAAGAGTTGCCATCGCCGGAGTTATGGCCATGCATCCTAAATGTATTATTTTGGACGAAGCCACTGCTATGCTGGATCCCAACGGACGAAAAGAAGTGCTAGAAGCAATCTTGGAGTTGAATCGGAAAGAAAAAGTGACGGTTATTTTGATTACTCATTATATGGAAGAAGCGGTTCTGGCAGACAGGGTATTCATTATGGAAAAGGGAAGACTTGCGATGCAGGGGAATCCCAGAGAGATTTTCCAGCATATCGAAGAACTAAAAGAATACCGTTTAGATGTGCCTCAGGTAACTTTATTGGCTTGGGAACTGAGACAGGCAGGAGTAGAGCTGCCGGAAGTCATTCTTACGAAAGAAGAGTTGGTGAATGCCTTATGTCCATAAAACTTGAACATGTAAATTATATTTATAGCCCGGGGACAGCCTATGAAATGCAGGCTCTGAAAGATGTAAATCTTGAGATTACCCAGGGAGAATTTGTGGGCCTAATCGGCCATACAGGAAGTGGAAAGTCCACTTTGATCCAGCATTTTAATGGCCTGGTTCGTCCTAGTTCCGGCAGGGTGCTTTTTAATGGAGAAGACATCTGGGGAGAAAAATATGAAATCCGAAATCTCCGCTTCCAGGTAGGTTTGGTCTTTCAGTATCCGGAACATCAGCTTTTTGAGACCGATGTATTGAAGGATGTATGTTTTGGATCAGCCAATCAAGGTCTTCCCGAGGAAGAATGTTTAAAAAGAGCCAAGGAGGCCTTAAGTCAGACGGGTATTACAGAGGATTTATATGAGAAATCCCCCTTTGAGCTGTCTGGCGGTTTGAAAAGAAGAGTTGCTATTGCCGGTGTTTTAGCTATGAATCCTAAAGTTTTGGTTTTGGATGAGCCGGCGGCAGGACTGGATCCCAAAGGCCGGGATGAGATTTTAGATCGCATCAAGGAATTGCAGAGAGAGCGTGGCATTACTGTTATATTGGTGTCCCATAGCATGGAAGATGTGGCTCGTTATGTAGACCGCATTGTGGTAATGAATGCAGGGGAAAAAGCCTTTGACGGCAAGTGTAAGGAAGTATTTTCTCATTATAAGGAACTGGAGACCATGGGGCTGGCAGCACCTCAGATAACCTATATCATGCATGATCTGAAAAAACAGGGATTGGATGTGGATGTGTCGGCGATAACAGTGGAGGAGGCTAGAGATTCGATTCTGGCGGCACTGGGAAAGGAAAGAAAATGATCAGAGATATTACCATAGGGCAGTACTATCCTGCGGATTCTATCTTGCATCGTTTGGATCCCAGAGTGAAATTTGTGGCAACCTTACTGTACATTGTCAGTCTTTTTATCAGCAATAGCTGGCTGGGCTATCTGGTATGTGCCCTATTTTTGGTTGCCATCATTAAGCTTTCCAAGGTTCCTTTTCGTTTTATGGTGAAGGGCCTAAAAGCCATTATGATGCTATTGGTATTAACCATGTTTTTTAATATGATATTCACCGATGGTACAGTGATTTTTCAACTGGGTATTCTTCATATTACAAAAGAGGGCGTATTTTTAGCAGCAAAAATGGGAATTCGTCTTGTTTTTCTGATTCTTGGTTCTTCAGTTATGACTCTGACAACCACACCTAATCAGTTGACGGACGGTCTGGAAGATCTGCTTCGTCCTCTGGAAAAAATTCATGTTCCTGTACATGAAATTGCCATGATGATGTCCATTGCTTTGCGGTTTATCCCAATTCTTCTGGAAGAAACCAATAAGATTATGCAGGCGCAAACGGCCAGAGGCGCAGATTTTGATAGTGGCAATGTATTTCAAAAAATAAAAAGTATGGTACCACTTCTGGTGCCCCTTTTCGTATCGGCCTTTCGACGGGCCAATGATCTGGCTATGGCTATGGAAGCCAGATGCTATCATGGAGGCAGTGGCCGGACCCAGATGAAGCCCTTACTTTATAAAGGCAGAGATTATGCTGCTTATGCAGTATGCATTGTCTATTTGGCCTTTTGTATCTTGCTTCGGGTCTTCTTGCCACTTTTTGCAGGAGGATTTTCTATATGAAACGTGTGCTCTTAAAAGTAGCCTATGATGGGACAAATTATTGTGGTTGGCAGATTCAGCCTAACGGAATCACTATCCAAGGAGAGTTGAATCGTTGTCTGGAGAAAATCCTGAAGGAGCCGGTGGAAACCATAGGAGCTAGCCGCACTGACGCTGGAGTGCATGCTTTAGGAAATGTGGCGGTATTTGATACAGAAGCTCGCATGCCGGCGGATAAATTTTCCTTTGCTTTGAATCAATGGCTGCCGGAGGATATACGAATTCAAAAATCCATGGAGGTTCCCCTGGATTTTCATCCTCGGTATGCTAAGAGCGAAAAGACCTATGAGTATCGAATATTAAATCGCACCTTCCCCCTACCTACGGAAAGGCTTTACAGTTATTTTTATCATTATGACTTGAATCCTGAGCTGATGGAGGAGGCTGGGAAATTCCTTCTTGGGGAACATGATTTTGCCAGCTTTTGCGGTGCCAATGCCCAGACTAGAACTACCGTGCGGGAAGTGACAGGCCTTGAGGTGACGGCGAAAGAGGAGATGGTGTACATTCGCGTTAAGGGAAAAGGCTTCCTTTACAATATGGTAAGAATCATTGCAGGTACTCTGATTGAGATTGGCAATGCTCAATACCCACCGGAGAAAATAAAGGAAATCTTGGAAGCGAAAAATCGGATGGCAGCAGGACCGACCGCTCCAGCCTGCGGTCTGACTTTAATGCAGATTCGCTATTTAAAAGAAAATGGCAATTTGATAAATCTAATATAAAAAAACGTTGACATGCAAATGGGATTATAATACCTGTCTTTCGGAGTTGAAATGAAAAAGTAGTGCTAAGTCATAGGTTA
>CAVBGA010000195.1:0-10465 GCA_963594675.1 Lachnospiraceae bacterium | reverse complement strand
CTTATGCACCTTGGGTAATTGTAGAAGGAAATGACAAGCTTTATGCAAGGATAAAGGTACTGAAGACGGTGGTAGACGCACTGGAAAAACGTCTTGGAAGATAATATGTTAAAATGGTATAGCAAGTTATATGTTGGAGATTCTGTAAGGAGCCGGTCCCGCCGACTTCGTTGGAAGATTTCTGCCGGCATAGGGACTCTTGGCATTTATTTGATTACCATTGCCGCCAATCCCAATGATCAATTTGACATTATTTCGACTTTAGAACTCCAAAAAAAAGCAATAAGGAAAAGATGTCCTTTGATCATTGGCATGGCCAATGGAAAAGAGGAAGCTTTTGATCTGATAGAAAGAATCTACACGGAAGCTTTGCTTAAAGGAAACACAGCAGATGCCCGCACTTGGCTTGTAGAAAGGATAAAAGGGATAGATTCATGATCCACATAATTTTATTGATTTTGAAGATCATAGGAATTCTGCTGCTGGTTATTCTTGGAATACTTATTCTGCTCCTGCTTCTTTTACTTTTTTATCCTGTAACTTATCGGGTGAAGGGGAAAAGAGAAGATGGTGCATTGGAAGGCTCTGCCACTTTGGGATGGCTCTTTGGCTTATTTCGGGTAACATTGCTTTATCAGAAGTCAGAAAGCAGGATAAAAATTCGTATTTTAGGAATTTCCTATGAGAAGCTTCGTTCACTATTGAAGAAAAGAAAAAGAGATTCAGAAGCTCATTCCGATATGGCTGAAATCAAAAAAAATGATACGATTGCTGAGAATTCTCCAAATATTATCGGTGAAGAAAATGATATTAATAAAGACCGTGAGAAAGATGTTCAGACATACAGTAAATGTGATCCTGTAGATGTAGAGAAGACTCCAGAGGAAAAGAAAGCTACTTTTTTTAAGCGCATAAAAAATACGTATCATAAGTTATTGGCTTCTCTGAAAAAAATCTGGAATAAGCTAAAGAAAACGCAATTAACAATAGCTGCGATTTGTGATAAGATAAAGCGATGGAAAAGTTTTCTGGAAAGAAAAGCCACAAAGAGAAGTCTGGCATATATGAAGGATCTGATGTTTCGGTTGCTTCGGCATATACGTCCGCGAAAGATTTCGGGCTATCTGGAGTATGGATTTGAAGATCCTTCCCAAACGGGACAGATTCTTGGATTGATTAGTATGTGTTATCCATATGAGCAGAATGGATTTCAGGTAATTCCCCATTTTGAGAAATCATGTCTTGCTTTTTCTCTTAAGATAAAGGGGAGAATTTATGGGTGTGTTTTATTGAAAATGGCAGTGGATACAATTAGAAATAAAGCAGTTATGAAGACAATACGTGTATTGCGGCACAAGGAGGAGTAAATAATATGGCAGATAAGCAAAGTAATTTTCAGAGTACAGTAGAATCCCTTTTTCATGGGATGGACAGTTTCATTTCCGGAAAAACGGTAGTAGGTGAGCCTATTACTATTGGAGATACCATCATTGTTCCTCTGGTAGATGTGAGTTTCGGAGTGGCTGCAGGCGCTTATGCTGAGAATGCAAAAAATAAAGCGGGTGGTGGTCTGGGAGGCAAATTATCTCCTTCTGCTGTGTTGGTAATCAGCAATGGAACGACTCGTCTTGTAAATATCAAAAATCAGGACGCTGTAACAAAAATATTGGATATGGCCCCAGATCTCATTGATCGATTCACTGGAAAAAATAAGGACGATATCAGCGACGATGAGATTATTGATGCAGTAACAGAAGAGAAGTAAAGAAATTTATTTTGAAAATGGAAAAAGAATAGGATATGCAAAAATCATAAAATTGGTTTGAGAGATCAGTTTTATGATTTTTTGCTAATGAAAAAAGAAAAAAGCGGCTGTCGATTGACAACCGCTACATTTCATCTGTCTTTAAACTAGGCACGCTCAACTTTGCCGGATCTAAGACAAGAAGTACAAACGTACATCTTCTTAGCTGCTCCGTTAACTTTTACTCTTACGGATTTGATGTTGGACTTCCACATTTTGTTGGATCTTCTATGAGAATGGCTCACATTATTTCCAAAATGAGCGCCTTTGTCGCATACTGCACATTTTGCCACGTTGATTGCACCTCCTTAAAATAGATTAGCCTGGTATAAAATATCTTCCAGACCTGCAACACGATTTATTTTATCAGAAGTTTATGCAGTTTGCAAGTAAAAAATAAAAAAGTATAAAATTTATATTCCTTTTTTCTCTGAAACAGGTTATAATCTAAATTACGTAAGTAAAGAACCGAAAACGGAGGTATCCTTATGAAAGGTCTTGTTAATACAGAATATGGTAAGGTTGCTGTCGGAACGGATGTGATCGCCATGTATGCAGGTAGTGTCGCAGTTGAATGTTTTGGCATTGTCGGTATGGCCGGCGTTAACATGAAGGACGGACTTGTCACATTATTAAAGAAAGACAATTTAAAACGTGGTATTTCGGTCAGCCTGAAAGATAACCGGATTTCCCTTGATTTTCATGTGATTGTTTCGTATGGTGTCAGCATTATGGCTGTAGCAGATAATCTGATGAGCAGCGTTAAGTATAAGGTTGAGGAATTCACTGGCTTGAAGCTGGAGCATATCAACATTTACGTTGAGGGGGTCAGAGTGATTGATTAAGGAGGAACCCATTGTGGCTGTAAATACATTAGATGCCGAAATGTTAAAGAAAATGTTTCTGGCAGGAGCTAAGAATCTTGAAGTAAAAAAAGAATGGATCAACGAACTGAACGTTTTTCCCGTGCCTGACGGCGACACCGGAACCAATATGACCATGACTATTATGTCAGCGGTTAAAGAGGTAAATGGTCTTGAGAAGGTTTCTATGGAAACTCTTGCTAAGGCAATCTCATCCGGATCACTTCGCGGAGCGAGAGGTAACTCAGGAGTTATTCTTTCTCAGCTCTTACGTGGATTTACCAAGGGGATCAGAGAGTCAGTGCAGTTGGATACGATTACCATTGCTGCCGCATTTGGCAAGGCAGTGGAGACTGCATATAAAGCAGTTATGAAACCAAAGGAAGGAACAATTCTTACAGTTGCTAAAGGTGCTGCTGAAAAAGCCCAGATGATTGCTGCAGATACAGACAATCTCCAAAGCTTTTTTGAGGACGTATTGGCAGAGGCAGAGTTGGTTCTTTCACGGACACCAGACATGTTGCCTGTTTTGAAAGAGGCTGGAGTTGTGGACTCTGGTGGACAGGGACTTGTGGAGGTTATGCGAGGTGCAGTAGATGCATTTCTGGGAAAAGAGATTGATTTGAACTTTACTCTTCCGGAGAGTGGACCAAGTATCACTAAGATTTCACCTCAGGCGGAGGCAGACATAGAATTCGGTTATTGTACAGAATTCATTATTATGACAGATCGTGTCTTTGAAGAAAAGGAAGAGAAGGAGTTTAAGGAGTACCTTTCTTCTATCGGCAATTCTATTGTATGTGTTGCTGATGATGAGGTGGTAAAGGTTCATGTTCATACGAATGATCCTGGACTGGCCATTCAAAAAGCCTTGACTTATGGTCCTTTGACCCGTATGAAGATAGATAATATGCGGGAGGAGCATCAGGAGAAGCTTTTTAAAGATGCACAGAAGTTGGCTGAGGAACAGAAAAAACAGGAGCCTCGCAAAGCTGTTGGATTTATTTCCGTATCTATTGGCGAAGGCATGAGCGAGATTTTCCGCGATCTTGGAGTAGACTATCTGGTAGAAGGTGGCCAGACCATGAATCCCAGTACGGAAGACATGCTGAATGCCATTGATGCAGTTAATGCAGATACAATCTATATTCTTCCTAATAATAAAAATATTATTTTGGCAGCAAATCAGGCAAGAGATCTTACGGAAGATAAGAAGATTATTGTAATTCCGACGAAGACAGTGCCCCAGGGTATTACCGCTTTAATAAGCTATGTGCCTGAAAAGTCTTTGGAGGACAATGAAGCGGAGATGTTGGAAGCCATTGCAAATGTCAAGACAGGACAGATAACATATGCTGTTCGTGATACTAAGATTGATGACAAAGAGATTCATCAGAATGACATTATGGGTATCGGCGATGACGGATTGATTGCTGTAGGAACTGATATAGCATCTGTGATTCAGGCAACAGTAGATGCCATGGTAGATGATGATTCTGAATTGATCAGTATCTATTATGGACAGGATCTTAGTGCCGACGATGCAGAAGCAATTGGTGAGGCGATAGAAGAAAAATATCCGGATTGTGATGTAGAGGTAAATGATGGCGGACAGCCTGTATACTATTGCATTATTTCCGTCGAATAACATATGGCAGTAAAGAACAGCAGATTGCGCTGAGAAATCCAGGCATTCTGCTGTATTTTTCTTCATATGGAAAATTTATTCCTATATGATAAAAATGCTCCGTAGGGCAGAGAGGATACTTATGCAAAGATCGATACGTTCTTTAAAAGGTGTTGGAGAAAAAACCGAAGGTTTATTTCGAAAACTGGGGATTTCAACAGTCTATGATTTGATTAGCTACTATCCCAGAGATTATGACCTTTATAAGGCACCCATGGAAGCCAGCCAACTTTTAGCTGGCAAAATTGTTGCTGTGGAAGGCAGACTTATTAGCTCTCTTTCTATGAAAGGACAAGGAAGAAAACAGCTGGTAATTGGGAAAATTGCTGTTGGTTGTCAGGAAATAACCGTGCTCTGGTTTCATATGCCCTATCTGCGCAGCCTTATCAAGAAGGGGGAAGTATATATATTTCGAGGCAGACTTCAGGAGAGAGGTAAACAGCTGATTTTGCAGCAACCGGCATATTTTACTTTGGCAGCCTATGATAAATTGATGCATACAATGCAGCCCGTTTATTCTTTGACTGCAGGCCTTAGTAATAAGACGGTCAGTAAGATGGTAGCATTGGCTTTGGATACAGTGGAGGCAAAAGAATGGCTTCCGGAAGAAATAGTTAGAAAATATGATCTTTGTCCTTTTGATTATGCCATAAGGACAATTCATTTTCCAAAGAATATGGATGATTTTGTGTTGGCCAGGAAGAGATTGGCGTTTGAAGAGCTATTTCTTTTTATCCTTCGTATAGATGCCCTTAAGGAAAAGGTAGAACTTCTCCCAGAATATGCTCGAATGAAAAAGATTCGGAAGGCGGAAGAAATTATGAAACGTTTGCCTTTTTCTCTTACTAATGCCCAAATGAAAGTATGGAATGATATAAAAAATGACCTCACAGGAAATGTGCCTATGTCTCGCCTGGTGCAAGGGGATGTAGGAAGCGGAAAGACGATTGTAGCATTTCTTGCTATGGCTATGGCAGCAGATAACGGGGGACAGACAGCTCTTATGGCGCCAACGGAAGTCCTGGCTTATCAACACTATGAATCTCTTAAAGCTCTGTTAACAGAAGAGGAGTGGGAGTATTGGAGCCCGGAACTTTTGACAGGTTCTACTACTGCTAAAGAGAAAAGAAGAATTTATGGTGATTTAGAATCTGGATTATGTAAAATGATTATAGGAACTCATGCGTTAATTCAGGAAAAAGTGAATTATCAAAATTTATCATTGGTGATTACCGATGAACAGCATAGATTTGGAGTGCGGCAGAGGGAGCTTTTAAAAGAAAAAGGAGAAGCACCGCATATATTGGTTATGAGTGCGACACCGATTCCAAGAACCCTGGCAGTTATTCTATATGGAGATTTGGATATTTCCGTAATAGATGAATTGCCAGCGGAACGTCTACCTATTAAAAATTGTGTCGTGGATCATAATTATCGAAAGAAGGCATGGAAATTCATTTATGATCAGGTACAAAGTGGCCATCAGGCATATGTAATTTGTCCTTTGGTAAGTGCAAGTGAGTCCAGTGATGGCGAAGATGTAGAAAATTATCAAAAAAAATTAGATGAATTTTGGCAGGGAAGAATAAAAACAGCTTTGCTTCATGGGAAAATGAAGCCTGCCATGAAAAATCAAATTATGGAAGCATTTGCTCTCGGAGATGTTCAGGTTTTAGTTAGTACAACGGTAGTGGAGGTAGGAGTCAATGTACCTAATGCCACGGTTATGATGGTAGAGAATGCGGAAAGATTTGGACTTGCCCAGCTGCACCAGTTAAGAGGTCGAGTGGGAAGAGGAGAAGCACAATCTTACTGCATTTTTATTCAAACAGCGGAGGATGAGAAAACCAAAAAGCGATTGGATATTTTAAATCATTCTAATGATGGATTTGAGATTGCAAGAGAAGATATGGCGCAAAGGGGTCCCGGCGACCTTTTTGGAGTACGACAAAATGGAGAAATGCAATTTTCCATAGCGGATATTTACCAGGATTCTGCAATCCTGACCCAAGCCTCCCAGGCAGCGGATGACCTGAAGGATAGACTAGATGATCCCAGGTTTCTTTTCGTGAGAGAAAGGCTTCGCCAGGTGTCGGGAGGAGAAAATCAGGACATTATTCTCTAAAGACTGGTATTTTTTTTAGAACTTCTCATAGAAAATGCATGAAAAAATGGAAATCTGTTGCTTTTTTAAAAGTTAGGATGTATCATTGACAAGGAAATTAGGATTTAGATTTGCTTATTAGGAGGTAATTTTATGGCTGTAAGCAAAAACACGAAAGAAACAGTAACTGCTGAGACAACATCAAAGACAGCCACTCCGGCTAAAGCAGAGGCAGAGAAATCAACAAGCCTTGCAAGTGCAGCAAAAGAGACAGTTACAAAGGAAACACCTGCTGTGAAGGCGGCTGCTCCGAAGAAAACTACTCCGAAAAAAACAGCTGCTAAGAGAGCTGCTAGAAAAACTTCAGCAAAAAAGACAGCTGATAAGAAGGAAGCAACAGCTTCTGTTATCTTCCAGTACAGCGGCAAAGATGTTGTTGCTGAGGAGCTTACTGCTAAAGTAAAAGATATCTGGACAAAAGAGTTAGGCAAAAAAGCTGATGACCTCAAGGATATTAAGGTTTATTTTAATGCAGATGAGTCCACTGCATATTATGTAGTAAATGAGGATGTAAAGGGAAGCTTTACTATCTAATTGGATACTGATTTCAGAATCAAGTCGGTGATGGAATCTTCTTTCGTCGCCGGCTTTTTGTTGCTTATAAAAACTATATAAATTTGAGAAAATAAATTGCAGTTTATTTAGCTATTTGTTATAATACAGTCATCTTTATGCTAAAGGGGTGAATACTGTGAATATAGGCATCATTGCACATAATAGTAAAAAGAGTTTAATTGAAGATTTTTGCATTGCCTACAAAGGGATTTTGGCAAAACATAATGTATACGCAACCGGAACCACAGGAAGAAGAATTGAAGATGTTACGAATCTTCACGTTCATAAATTTCTTGCAGGTACCATCGGCGGAGATAAGCAGTTTATCGAGATGATTGAAAGAGATTACATGGATTTGGTGATTCTCTTTTACAATCCTCTTATGATAGCTGAAAATGAACCGAATATTGCTCAGATTGCAAGATATTGTGATCAGTATAATATTCCAGTGGCGACCAATATCGCGACTGCAGAGTGCTTGATTTTGGGATTAGCCAGAGGTGATCTTGATTGGAGAGATCAGGTTAGGGAGACAATATGAGGGTCATAGCAGGGAAAGCGAAGAGTATTCCTCTTCTTGCTCCTAAGGGATTACAGACGAGGCCTACGCCGGATCGGATCAAGGAGACCCTTTTTAATATGATACATAATGATATCCCGGGATGTCGCTTTCTGGATCTGTTTGCTGGAAGCGGAGGAATTGGGATTGAAGCGCTCAGCCGTGGGGCAAGAGAGTGTATTTTTGTTGATCAGAGTCGAGAAGCTATCTCCTGTATTAAGGGGAATTTGAAGAAGAGCAGACTGGAAGAAAATGCCCGAGTGATCTCTGGTGATGTCTTGCAGATTCTGCATAGGTTGTCAGGGGAAGGCACTTTCGATTATATTTTTGCCGACCCTCCATATAAGGCAGGTTTGGAAGAGAAGCTTCTGGATCATTTGGAAGAAGCGAGGCTTGCCGATGAGAATACGATAGTGGTTATTGAGGCTTCCTTGGATCTTTCTTTGGATTTTCTGAAGTCTGTTAACTATGAATTAATTCGCGACAAGCAATATAAAACCAATCGGCATCTTTTTTTGAAAAAGAAGGATGTTTGATTTTTGAGGAGAGAAAAAATGACGATCGCAGTGTATCCGGGCACTTTTGACCCGGTGACAAACGGACATCTTGACATTATTGCTCGGGCATCTAAATTGTTTGATGTGGTTATTGTGGGTGTGCTTCACAATTCGGCAAAAAGTCCGTTGTTTTCTGTTGAAGAACGTGTTAATATACTTACGGAGACTACCAAACATATACCGAACATTCAGGTAAAAGAATTTTCTGGTCTCTCTATAGAGTTCGCAAAGATGAATAAGGCAAATGTCATTGTTCGTGGTTTGCGGGCGATTACTGATTTTGATTATGAGCTGCAGATGGCGCAGACGAACAGGGTGCTGGCTCCAAATGTTGATACTATGTTCCTGACGACGAGTTTGGAATATGCATATTTGAGTTCTACCACTGTGAAGGAAGTGGCCTTGTTTGGGGGAGATATTACAAAATTTGTTCCGCCATTTGTTGTTGAGAAGATACAAAAGAAGATCGAGGAAAAGAAAAAATCGTAAATGTAATGCTTATGAAAGCAAAGTGACAGGAGAGTATAAGTTATGAGCAGTAGAATCGAGCAGATTATTGAAGAAATCGAAGAGTACGTTGACAGCTGTAAGTATCAGGCTTTGTCTACAACAAAGATTGTTGTTAATAAAGAGGAAATCGAGGAGATGCTGCGTGAACTTCGTATGAAGACACCAGATGAAATCAAAAGATATCAGAAGATTATTAGCAATAAAGATGCCATTTTGGCGGATGCTCAGGCAAAGGCGGATGGTATTATTGCAGATGCTCAGGCAAAGGCTCAAGAACTTGTTAGTACCCATGAGGTAATGCAGCAGGCCTATGCAAAAGCGAATGAGACAATTTCCAATGCCAACAAACAAGCTCAGGAAATTCTTGATGATGCTACATCCGATGCAAATAATATTCGTTCTGGAGCTATTGGTTATACAGACGATATGCTTGCGACCTTAAGCCAGATTATGGGAAACACACTGCAGGATGCAGGTGAGAAGTATAATACATTTATCTCTTCTCTGCAGAGCTGTTATGATGTGGTGACTAAGAACAGAAATGAACTCGGTGTTCAGAAGAGCAGCGACTATACAGTGACTGATGTTGATGTAGAAGAAGATGCTGAGTATGATGAGGACTTAGAAGATTAAGATAGAAACTAAGTTATAGATGAAAGAGGGTGTCCGCTGATTTTCTTTGGGAAAATCACAGATGCCTTTTTTAACGTAAGAAGAAGGTTTAAACTATGGAAATACAGCTTTGGCGTCAAATCCTCAGTCCCTACGAGTTGGCGGTAAAGGAATTAACAGATAAATTTAATCATATCATTTGGGAGCATAGAGCGGCGAATCTTTATTCACCTATTGAATCCGTGGAGGGGCGAGTAAAAAGCATCACCAGTATCCTGGATAAAATGCAAAAGAAAGGGATTAAGGCAGAACAAATTGAGCGTAAGATAGAAGATATTGCCGGAATCCGAATTATTTGTCAGTTCGTGGAGGATATAGAGACCGTTGCTGAGATGATTCGCAACCGAAGCGATATGAAGGTCAAGTATGAAAAAGACTATATCAACCATATGAAGGAAAGTGGCTACCGCAGCTATCATATGATTATTTATTACAACGTGGAAACCCTAAATGGCTGCAGAACTATTATGGCCGAGATTCAGATTCGTACCATGGCCATGGATTTTTGGGCTACTATTGAACATTCTTTGCAATATAAGTATAAGTCACAAATTCCTGAGCATATGAGAAAGAAGCTTAGTAAGGTGGCGGATACGATTATTTCTCTTGACAATGAAATGTCTACAGTTCGCAGTGAAATTATGGATGCCCAGAATGATTCTCAATTGCAGCTTTCTATGGTGGCAGATATTTTAAATGATATAGAAATTATATTTAAACGAACTAGTGAGAGGGAAGCAATTAAGATTCAGGATGAATTTTATAGAATATATTCCATGAATGATTTAGAACAGCTGGAAAAGTTTCATAGACAGCTGGATATTATTGTGGAGAGCTATCGGGCGCAGACCGTTAACCATGAATATCTGAAAGGATCTTTTTGATGAAGATAGATTTGCCTAATGAATATATCAGGGAAATGCAGGAACTTCTGGGTGAGGAGGAGTTAAAGAATTATCTGGACTCCTTTTCCCAGGAAGCGAAACAGGGCTTGCGTGTGAATACGCTGAAAATAGATCCTGAGACGCTGAAGCATATGTTAAATTGCGGATTGGATGACATTCCTTGGATTTCCGATGGCTTTTATTATGATG
>CAVBGA010000194.1:0-4551 GCA_963594675.1 Lachnospiraceae bacterium | reverse complement strand
TTATTATGCAATTTTGTTAATATAATATTGAAAATATAAATGAGTTGCCATGTTATTGTCTTGACTAATGGCAAAATAATCTTTCTATCATGTGTAGGGGGTAGAGTTATGAAAGATGTAGTAAAGGGAGTGCTGATTAAAGTAATCTCGCTGATTGTTATTGTCGCTTTGATTATTGGTGTGATATTCGGTTTCATCCAGTATAAAAAGGGAAATTTCTTAAAAAATTTTTCTAACCGAACGGAATCATCTATAGAAGTGATTAAAGAAAAATTAGAAACAACAGCTGAATTAAATACTGCGGAATATCTTTGTACACAGGTATTGACCGAATCGGATACCAAAACATTTAAGGGATTTAATATACCTTTTACAACAAGTAGTTATGTAATTCAGTATGATGGTACTGTAAAAGCAGGTATTAAGGATCTGACAAAAGCGGACGTTAGTGAGTCAGATGGCACCATAGTTGTTACATTGCCAGCAGTTGAGATTACCAGCGTGGAGTTGGATAAAGATTCCTTTGAGCTACTTGATGAAAGTGAAGGTCTCTTCAACAAGTTAGATTTTGAAGATTTTAATAATGCGCAATCTGAATTAGAGGATAATATGAAGAGCAAGGCTGAAGAAAAAGGTGTCTTGGATATGGCCAAAAACAATGCGGAAACCGTATTGAAAGGCTTGTTGGGAAGCACAGATTCTGAGATCCAAATTGAATGGCAGGAATAAACAATTGAAAAATTTGCAAAATCTTTCACATAGTGTTACTATATAGGCAAAAGGGGAGCTTGCTAAGGCAGGCTGAGAGTGAGCAGATGCTCAGACCCGGAACCTGATTTGGATAATGCCAACGTAGGGAGATATGCAAAGATGCTTGCGAAGCTTTTAGCGGATATGTCTTGAATGGCCTATCCGCTTTTCTTATGTATTAGGAAATCTTCTTGTCATTTGCTTATTAGCAAAATAGAAAAAATGCATTGCGACTTCTCTGTAGTTAACCAATCAGGAAAAAGCGGTGGATTGGGGGCACCACCTTCTGTCGCTATAGAAAAAATGCTGAACTAATCTTACAAGGAAAGGAAGGATTTTTTATGATGAAAACAGCATTGACCATTGCCGGAAGTGATTCCAGCGGAGGCGCCGGTATTCAGGCAGATATCAAAACCATGACGGCTAATGGTGTATTTGCCATGAGTGCGATCACTGCATTGACTGCACAAAATACTACCGGTGTAACGGATATATTTGAAACCACACCAGATTTTTTAGGAGCACAGCTAGATGCGGTATTTACAGATATTTATCCAGACGCAGTAAAGATTGGAATGGTATCTTCTGCAGCATTAATTGAAACAATTGCAGAGAAACTAAAGCAGTATGAAGCAAAACATATTGTCGTGGATCCCGTTATGGTAGCTACATCGGGCTCTAAACTTTTACGGGATGATGCTTTCGATGCCTTGACCACAAAGCTTTTGCCTCTGGCCCAATTGGTAACACCCAATATTCCTGAGGCGGAAATTCTCTCAGGTATGACCATCAAAAATGCTGACGACATGGAAAAGATAGCAAAGTATATCAGCGAGAAATACGGTTGCTGTGTTCTTTGTAAGGGGGGCCATCAGATTAATGATGCTGATGATCTCCTTTGGAGAGAAGTGGGTAGCAAGTGGTTTAAAGGAAAAAGAATTGACAATCCCAATACCCATGGCACCGGCTGCACCTTATCTAGTGCCATTGCTTCTAACTTAGCCAAAGGTTATGATCTGGACAGCTCTGTAGAAAGAGCGAAGGATTATATTTCCGGAGCATTGGCAGCTATGCTTGACCTTGGTAAGGGCTCTGGCCCCATGAACCATATGTTTGCCTTGAAAGGAGATTTTGTAGAATGAAAAAAACATCTACCTTTCAAAATGGACTAATTTGGTTTGGTGCAGGCGTATCTTTGGCAGAAATCCTCACAGGAACCTCTTTTGCACCTTTGGGTCTAACTAAGGGTCTGGCCGCTATTATTATCGGGCATATTATCGGATGTGCCATGATGCTGTTGGCAGGTCTGATTGGTGGCCGCACAGGACGCAGTGCCATGGAAACGGTAAAAATGAGTTTTGGACAAAAAGGTGGTCTGCTGTTTGCCTTTTTAAATGTTTTACAGCTGGTAGGCTGGACGGCAATTATGATTTATGATGGGGCACTGGCTGTTGGGGGCATTTTTGCTGTAGGACGCTGGATCTGGTGTCTCCTTATTGGAATTCTTATTTTGGTTTGGATCATTGTGGGAATCACAGATCTAGGCTGGATCAATAAGATTACCATGGCAGCGCTGTTTATTCTCACCTTAGTTCTCTGTAAGGTAATCTTTTTCTCTGGAAATTCTTTGATTGATATGAGTGGAGAAAGTCTGACTTTTGGTGCTGCAGTAGAATTAGCAGTTGCTATGCCATTATCCTGGCTTCCACTAATCAGTGATTATACCAGAGAAGCCCAAAATCCTACGCAAGCGAGCTGGGTCAGTGTCATTGTGTATGGATTGGTATCTTGTTGGATGTATCTCATCGGAATGGGAGCTGCTTTATTTACCGGAGAGTATGATATTGCATCCATTATGGTAAAAGCAGGGTTGGGAATTCTGGCTTTAATTATTTTGATTTTTTCTACGGTGACAACTACCTTCTTAGATGCCTGGTCAGCAGGCATTTCTGCAGAAAGTCTCTCCAGCAAAATCAATGGAAAAAAGACAGCTATGATTGTTACCGTTATTGGAATGGTGGGAGCAATTCTTTTCCCCATGGATGATATTACCAATTTTCTTTATTTGATTGGTTCTGTATTTGCGCCTATGATCGCAGTCCAGATTGCAGACCATTTTATTCTGCATAGAGATCGTTTTGCAGTGGCAGCAGATAAAAGGAATCTGATCATCTGGCTGATAGGATTTATTGCTTACCGTTGTCTCATGAGTGTAGACACTCCGGTGGGCTATACACTTCCAGACATGGTATTAACGATTGTTCTCTCTTGTATTGCAGAAAAAATTTTGGGAAATGAAATAAAGGATAAATAGAATCATACGATTAGAAAAAGCGATGGTATCGAAAGAAGATGCCATCGCTTTTTTTTTACGCGAAATTTACATGTTCTGTAATGAAACACAAAAATTTCATTTGCTTAATTGGCAGAAAGGACATGTAAATGCAAGAACTAAGAGATTGGAAAAAAATTGTAGGACGCAATATTCGACACTATCGTATCAAAAACAAGGAAACCCAGGAGGCTTTGGGAGAAATTTTAGGATACCAACCCTCCACCATTGCAAATTATGAGAAGGGTGATCGTTTGCCAGATTTAATAACGGCATATGAAATTGCCCAGCATTATAACATTCGGATGGATGATTTGATGAAGGTTAGGGAAAGTTAGAATATGAGAGTATCCTTCTATGGAACTTCACAAATCGTGAAGAAAAGGAAATGCAGGACAGCGTATAATAAAGATAGATACAAGAAGACAAAGAAAGGAGCCATATTTTATGAAAAAGAAAACATGTATGACCATATTGCTGGGAATCACTCTTGCCATCTCCCTGACTGCTTGTGGGGGAAATTCTACGATCACGGATAAGGAGCAGATTACAGAAAACAAAGACCTGGCAGATATTACGGAAACTCCTGCAAATGAAGCTAGCACAGAAGTTACACAAGCCCCCACCGAAATCCCTGAAGAAAATTCTGCAGAGGAAACAGAGGAAAGCTCCGCAGAAGAGAGTAGAGAGGAAAGTGCAGATAATCAGGGCATACGCCAGGAAGTAAAGGAAGGGCTAAACAGCTACGAAGAATTTATGAATGAATATTATGATTATATGAAAAAAGTACAAGATAGCCCATCAGACGTTACACTTCTGGCAGATTATGCTGACTATATGAAAAAGTATCAGGAAATGGCAGAGAAAATGGATGCCATGGATGATATGGATCTAAACAAGGAGGAAACGGCTTACTACATGGATGTTCAAAATAGGATTAATAAAAAATTATTAGAACTTTCTGAATAAAATTAAGAAAGTTCAGTAACAGTCCCCTATTTGAGTGGAAAATTATTTGACAATCACCTTCATTAGAGCGTATAATCTTATCAATTCAAATATGCGTCAGAGAGAGCGATGTTGCTTACAACATGGCTCTCTTTTTGTTTATGCATCCATAGGGAGCTGACGATGGCAGGTTCTGCAGGGTTGGCTGGCATACAAGACGCAAAAAAGGAAGGGGAATCAATATGGAAAGATTGAATGAAATTGTTACCGCTGTTGATAATTTTGTATGGGGTCCGGTTATGCTGGTGCTATTGGTAGGAACAGGTGTCTTCCTTACCTTTCGTACAAGATTTATGACTTGGAGAAATCTTGGCTATGCGCTGAAAAGTACCCTAAGCAAAGAGGCTAGAACTAAGAGTCGAGGGGAAGGTGATGTGTCCCCATTTTCGGCACTGACCACCGCCCTGGCAGCGACAATAGGTACCGGCAATATCGTAGGTGTGGCTACCGCTATGGTATCC